>DASRDL010000271.1:0-4730 GCA_035652635.1 Hyphomicrobiaceae bacterium
CGGCTCACCATGGGATTGACGGTGCAGGCCAGGCCCTTGTGACGATGAACGGTGGCAATGCACTCGTTGCAGGCAATGCAGGGGGCAATGGTCTCGGCCCGTCCAGCCCGCGCCTTGGCCGGAAAATAGGGATCGGCGATCAGAGCGCGGCTGAGGCAGATGAAGTCGGCCTGGCCGCGGGCCAGGATCTCTTCCGCCAGAGCCGGCGTGTTGATGCGGCCGACCGTCATCACCGGCACGCCGAGCCGGCGGCGCATGGCCTCGCCGTATCGGGCGTAGCAGCCGCGCGGCACCGACATGCCGGGAATGACCATGTACGGCCGCGAGGCATGCACGCCGCCCGACACGCTGATGGCGTCCGCGCCGGCCTTCTCCAGCATGGCCGCGATCTCGATGGCCTCGTCGAGCTCGAGCCCGCCCGGCACGTGATCGTGGCCGTTCATGCGCACGATCACCGGGTAGTCGCGACCGAGCCGCGCCTTGATGGCCTCGACCAGGCGCACGCAGAAGCGGGCGCGGCCCTCGGTGCTGCCGCCGTACTCGTCCTCGCGCCTGTTGGACGCCGGAGAGAGGAATTCGCCGATCAGGTAGCCGTGGGCGCCGTGCAGCTCCACGGCGTCGTAGCCGGCCTCCCGCGCCCGGACGGCCGCGTCGGCGAAGCGGGTGATGATGCGTTCAATCTCGGCGAGCGTCAGCTCCTTGGGAATGACGGCCTCTCCGACACCGGTGAATTGCGAGGCAAGGGGCGATGGCGCGAGCGGGACGGAGCCGGACACGGCGGGGATCGACTCGCGGCCGCCGTGGTTGAGCTGCACGGCGATCTTGGCCCCGGCGGCGTGGACCGCCTCCACGATCCTGCGCTGGCCCGGGATGAAGCGGTCCTCGTGCAGCATCGCATTGTGATGCAGGCGCTTGCCCTCCTGCTCCACATAGGTCGCCTCGACCACGATCAGGCCGACGCCGCCGCGCGCCCTCTCCGCGTAGTATTCGACTGCGTCGTCGCCGACGAAGCCGTGCTCGTCGGCCAGCTCCGAGCTCGTCGCGGCGAACACGATGCGATTGGGCACCGCCAGATGGCCGACGCGGCCGGCTCTGAAGAGGTTCGGGAAGAACGCCATCGTGATCTCTCGTGGTGGTGGCGTGCGGGCCCCTCAGGGCGCGCGATAGAGCACGCTGCCCTCGAAAAGCCGGCGAGCGGTACGGTAGACGGCACCGTATTCGGCGCGCGCGGCCCCGCCATCTCCGCTGGTGGAGACGGCCGCATCGACGAGCGTCGTCCCGGAGGGATGGCCGATACGGATGGGTCCCGACGCGGCGCGGCAGAAGCGGTGGGGGACGGTGCCCGGCACGCGCGCGGCGACGGCGAGGCAGACGGCGCCCGTGATCGGCACCGCGCGGTGCGGTTGGCCGACCGAGATCATGCGCACGCAGATGTCGGCGTCCGATGCCGCAAGCGCGTGGCCGGACAGCGTCCGCGCCGACTGCGGTGCGCTCACCATGGCGACCTTGGGTACGCTCGCCGAGCGCGCCGCGCTGTCGAGGTCGGTCGCAAGCCGCATGCGCACGGCGGCGGCGCGCCGAATGCGCTCCATTCGCTCCAGGAACTGCGCGTCGGCCTCGAGCTCCTCGGGCAGCTCGACGCCCGTCTTGCCGAGGTCGGCCGCGGCGACGAATACGCAGGGGTTGGCCGCATCGACGCAGGATGCCGCCACCGCCCTGTCGCCGGGCCCACCCGCGAGCTCCTCGCAGCCGCGGCGCGTCGGAAGCAGGCTGCCGGTGCGGGCGCCACCGGGATCGAGGAACTCGAGACGGATCGGCGCGGCGCGGCCGGCGACGCCGTCGATCTCGAGGTCGCCATCCACAGCCAGCGCCCCGCCGGTGACGGGGAAGCGCGCGACGATGATCTTTGCGGTGTTGGTGTTGTGGATGCGCACCACGGCCTCGCCGTCCGCCGGCGCCGCCACGATCCCCTCCTCGATGGCGAAGGGTCCGACGGCGGAGGACATGTTGCCGCAATTGCCGCCGTAGTCCACGAGGGCCTCGCGCACGCCGACCTGGGCGAAGGTGTAGTCGACGTCCGCATCCGGCCGGCTCGACGGGCCGATCACGCACACCTTGGACAGCGAGGAGATGCCGCCGCCCATGCCATCGAGCTGGCGCCCGTTGGCGTCGGGCGAGCCCATGATCTGCAGGAAGATCGCGTCCCACAGCGCGCGGTCGGCCGGCAGGTCCGCAGCGCGCAACATCACCGCCTTGGAGGTACCGCCGCGCATGAAGACGGCGCGCAGGCGCTGCTGTGGCATGTGTCTGCTCCGGTCGGGTCAGCGCTTCGGGTCCGCGTCGAGACGCACGATGTCGGCCGGCATGCCGGGAGCGGGCGGATACCGCTCCAGCACGAGCGGATCGTGTCCGGGAACGATGTGATCGGGCGAGGAGGCGAGTGCGCGCATGGCATCGTAGCCCTCGAGCGTCTCGCTCACGTCGCAGACCACCGGAAACGGCCGGCCCTGCTCGAAATTGGCATAGTAGTGCGAGGCGTCGGAGGCAAGCACTACCCAGCCGCGCCTGGTCCTGACACGCAGGAACTGGAGCCCGCGGGAGTGGCCTCCGACCAGATGCACGCTCAGGCCGTCGGCGATCTCGCGTGCCCCGTCGTGAAACGCGACGCGGCCCTGGAACAGGCGCCGCACCATCGCCGTCACGTCGTCGACCTCGAAGGGATGACGCAGCGTCGCGTGGCACATGCAGCGGCCCGTGCAGTACTGCATCTCCCGATCCTGCACATGATAGCGCGCGCGGGGAAAGAGGTGGTGATTGCCGGCGTGGTCGTAGTGCATATGCGTGAGCACGACATCCTCCACGCCAGCAGGATCGACCCCGATCGCCTCGAGCCCGTCGGCCACCGGCCGCACGATCTTGCGCTCGCGCTTCCTGCCCATGGCCTCGTCAAAGCCGGTGTCGACCACGATCGTGCGTCCGCCACCGCGCACGACCCACACGAAGAAGTCCATCGGCATCGGACCGTCGTGAGGATCGCCGCCGATGAAGTTCTCAGCCCTGCGTCGCTCCGCATTGTGGGCGTAGCGGACGGCGTGGATCTCGTATTCGACCATCGCCACCTCCTGTCGCGGGCGCCGGGCCGCCGGGGCGCGCTCAAGGCACGCGCGCGACCTGCCGCCGGCGCCAGTCGATGAGCCGGCGCAAGCCTTCCTCCAGACCGATCTCGGGGCGCCAGCCGAGCTGCTTTCCGATCTTTGCGATGCTGAACGCGAGCTGCGACCCCGTGCTGGAGCGCACACCGCCGGCACTGGTGTAGAGGGGCTCGAGCCGGCTGCCGGTGATCTTGAGCAGAAGCGCTACGAGGTCCTTGACCGTGGTGGCGACCCCGCTCGCCACGTTGAAGCTCTCGCCCGAGACGGCAGATGCCATCGCCGCCACGTTCGCCTTCGCCACGTCGGCCACGTGGATGTAGTCGTGCACCTCGCTGCCGTCACCGGGAATGGTCGGCCGCTCTCCGCGCACGATCCGATCGTAGTTTTCCACGATGTAGAGGGCGTTGACGCCGCGGTAGTGCTGGCGCTCGCCGTAGACGGTCGAGTAGCGCAGCGCGACGGCCTCCACGCCGTACCTGGCGTGGTAGAGGCGGCAGAGCGACTCGCCGATCAGCTTGCTGCAGGCGTAGAGGGAGGCGCCGGGCTGGAAGGAGGCGAGGTTGGCGGGGGCATCCTCCGTGATCGGGCCCGGTCCCGGCTCGCCGTAGACCGCGACGGAGGACGAGAACACCACCTTCCCGACGCCGCGATAGCGGCACGCCTCGAAGACGTTCACCTGCCCGTCGACATTGACGGCGAGGCCGAGCGGCGGGTTCCCGGTGAGGGGAAGCGTCAGAAAGCCCGCGATCGCAAAGACGCCGTTCGCGCCTTCGAAGGCGTCGTAAAGCTCGTTGATGCGCAGAATGTCGCCGCGAACGAGCCTGATGCGTGCATCCTTGACGAGGTGGCCGATGGTGTCCGGGGTTCCCAGCGCAAAATTGTCGAACAGCACCACCTCGCGTGCTCCGCGCGCGAGCAGTTCCTCGGCGACGTGCGAGCCGATGAGGCTGGCGCCTCCCGTGATTACGAACCTTCCGCCGGCGACGTTCATGCGCACACACACCCCGACATGCGACGCGGCGAACAATGACCCGCCGCGGCTAAAATGTCAACAGTTGACTGCCGACGCATGCCGCGATGCGTTCGGTCCGCGCGGGCAACGGTCTTCGTGCGCCACAGCGCGCCGAACCAGCCCTCGGAGACGGCGAGCATCAGGCCTGTCGGGCCGCCCCGGCGGCCCGAAGGGGCAGGGCGGTTCTCCTGCCGCGACAGCCCAAACAACCAAGGTCCCAACTGGTTTGCCGTCCATGCGGCAGTGCCGCCCGACGCCATGGCCACGGGATGCGGCCAGGCCAAAGATGCGCGACTTGGGCGACGAGGCGGTGGAAGCAAACGATGCAGGGACGGCGGCCGCTCAAGCGCGGCCAAATCCGCTACCTGCCCGCTACCTTTCGGAAATTCCGCAGCAAGACGGAAACGCCATAAGCCTTTGATTTAATTGGTCGGAGCGGGGAGATTTGAACTCCCGACCCCCAGTCCCCCAGACTGGTGCGCTAACCAGGCTGCGCTACGCTCCGGACCGGCGGGGTCGCCGCGGGGCGGCGGCCTGTCTGGGCTGCCGGCGTCGCCACGGAGGGG
>DASRDL010000272.1:0-4841 GCA_035652635.1 Hyphomicrobiaceae bacterium
GATGATGCCGATGCCGCGGCGGGCGCAGGCCTCGATCATGTCGGGCAGCGCCAGCTGCTTCCTCACCGTCGCCGAGTTGACGGAGAGATGCCGCAGATCGCCGCTCAGGTCGCGCATGGGCTCACACCGCGCTGCTGCTCCCCCCTTGAGGGGGGAGGCTGAGAGCGCGCCGGCTTCAGGCCGCCACCGCATCACGCGATCCCGTGGACGGCGAGCACCGCGCTCATGCGCCGGCGCGCGAGATCGGGGTCGCGCAGCAGGCCGGCGCGGTCGGCGAGGCGGAAGAGCTCGGCCAGGTGCACGATCGAGCGCGCGCTCTGCTGGCCGCCGACCATGACGAAGTGGTCCTGCAGGCCGTTGAGCCAGGCCATGAACACGACGCCCGTCTTGTAGAAGCGGGTCGGCGCCTCGAAGATGTGACGCGAGAGCGGGACGGTCGGCGCCAGGATGGCGTCGAAACTGGCCCGGTCGCCGGCGGCGAGCGCCGCGAGCGCGGCAGAGGCGGCCGGCGCGATGGCATCGAAGATGCCGAGCAGGGCGTCGCTGTAGCCCTGTTCGTCGCCGGCAATGAGCTCGGCGTAGTTGAAGTCGTCGCCCGTGTACATGCGCACGCCCTTGGGCAAGCGGCGGCGCATGGCGATCTCCTTGTCCTTGTCGAGGAGCGAGATCTTGACGCCGTCGACCTTGGCGGCGTGCGCGTTGATGACGGCGACGGCGGTCTCCATGGCCGCCATGTGGTCGCCCCTGCCCCAGTAGCCGGCGAGCGCCGGATCGAACATCTCGCCCAGCCAGTGGATGATGACGGGCTCCTTGGCCTGGGAGAGCACGCGGGCGTAGACCTTCTCGTAGTCCGCCGGAGACTTGGCGACGCGGGCGAGCGCGCGGCTCGCCATGACGATGAGCCGGCCGCCGGCCGCCTCGATCGCCTCCATCTGCTCGAGGTAGGCGCGGACCACCTCGTCGGTGGAGCGCACGCTCGCCGGGTCGAGGTGGTCGGTGCCGCAACCGGAGAAGATCAGCGCCGGACGCCCGTTGCGGGCCTCCCAGGCCTTGCCCGCCTTGACGGCGCGGCGGATCAGCTCGAGCGAGGTCGGCCAGTCGAGGCCCATGCCGCGCTGGGCCGTGTCCATGGCCTCCGCCACGCCGAGCCCCAGGTCCCACAGATATTCGCGGTAGCGGAGCGTCGCCCCCCAGTCGAGCGCGCAGTCGAGCCATGGGTCATTCGCCGCCCGCGCATCCGCCACCACGTGCGCCGCCGAGAAGGCGACGCGGCTGAAGGAGCCCTTCGCCTTGTCGGGATAGGCACGCGGCTCGGACAGAACGAACGTCTCGAGCTTGCCGGCCTGCGTCGGCAGGTTGATCTTCAGGGAAGAGAGGATGGGGGCGTTCATCGTTCGCGTCCTTCGTTTGTCATCCCGGAAATCGCGAAGCGATTTATCCGGGACCCAGCATCGGGCGACCCAGCGGCCTCTGGGTCCCGGCTCGAGCGCGAACGCGCTCGGCCGGGATGACAGTTCACCCTGACCCTCTCCCCATTCTGAAGAATGGGGAGAGGGACCCTAAACCTCCAGCTCCGGCACATCCACCCAGCGCCGTTCCTTCCAGGAGCGCAGCGCGCATTCGACGAGCTGCACGCCCTTGGCGCCTTCCAGCAGGTCCCACTTGTAAGGTGCGCCCTCGCACACGTGGCGGATGAACGCCTCCCACTGCAGCTTGAAGCCGTTGTCGTAGACCTGCGTGTCCGGCACCGGCTGCCAGCCGCTGTAGAAGTCGATGGTCTGCTTGACGTCGGGGTTCCACACGGGCTTGGGCGTGGCCATGCGCGGCTGGATCACCACGTCCTGCAGGCCCGCCACGGCCGAGCCGTGCGTGCCGTCGACGTGCAGCGTGAGCAGATCGTCGCGGCGCACGCGCGTCGCCCACGACGAGTTGAAATGGGCGATGATGCCGCCGGCGAGCTGGAACGTGGCATAGGCGGCATCGTCGGCGGTGGCCTTGTAGCGCCGGCCAGCCTCGTCGATGCGCTCCGGGATATGCGTGGCGCCGAGGCAGGAGACCGATTTCACCTCGCCGAAGGTGTTGTCGAGCACGTAGCGCCAGTGGCAGAGCATATCGAGGATGATGCCGCCGCCCTCCTCGGCGCGGTAGTTCCAGGAGGGGCGCTGGGCCGGTTGCAGGTCGCCCTCGAACACCCAGTAGCCGAACTCGCCGCGCACCGCGAGGATGCGGCCGAAGAAGCCGGAGTCGATGAGCTGCTTGAGCTTCCTGAGACCCGGCAGGAACAGCTTGTCCTGCACCACCCCGTGGCGGATGCCGGCCGCCTTGGCCTTGCGCGCGATGGCAAGCGCCTCCTCGAGGCTGGTGGCGACGGGCTTCTCGCAATAGATGTGCTTGCCCGCCGCGATCGCCTTGGCGAGCAGGGCGGGCCGCATCTGCGTGGTGGCGGCGTCGAAGAAGATCGTGTCGTTCTTGTCGGCCAGCGCCGCGTCGAGGTCGGTCGACGTGCGGGTGAGCCCGTGGGCCTCGGCCAGCTGGGCGAGCTTGCCCGGATTGCGCCCGACGAGGATGGGATCGGGCATCACGCGCTCGCCGTTGGCAAGCGCCACCCCGCCCTCCTTGCGGATGGCGACGATGGAGCGCACCAGGTGCTGGTTGGTGCCCATGCGCCCGGTGACGCCGTTCATGATGATGCCGAGCCGTCGCGCGCCCATGCCGTGCCTCCGCCGGTGCCAGTCGGGCCAGTTACGGACAGGCTCGCACGCGTGTCAATTCGGGGATGGGAGAACGGTCAGCGCAGATGCGGACAGCGTTGGCGCGGGCCGCCGCCGTAGGGCTGATAGGTGCCGTCGCTGCGCCGGAACGAGGCGTAGCGCCGCTCGCATTCCTCCACGTCCAATGCGGCGGCGATGCCGCGCTCGGCCGCGGAGGTCGGAAGCTGCGGGGCGGGCCCGGTGTCGGCGGCTCCCGGGTTGATCAGCGTGAATCGGGCCGGGGGCGGCCGGGAGCCGCCGGGCGGGGCCGCCGGGGCGGGCTGCCTCTCCACGGGGGTGTCGCCGGCCGTCGCGGCGGGCTTCTCCGTCGGCGGGGGCGGTGCCTCGCTCGCGGACGCGGGCACCTGCGACTGGACGAGCTGAGCGCTGTCGCCCGGGGGCGCAGGCTGGTGCGGTCTGCGCAGGTCCTTGACCGCCGCGATCGACTCGCGCCGGCTCGCCTCGGACGGCTCGGGCTGGACCGGACCGGCGGCGACGTTCTGGCGGCTGCCGCCCGGCGACGCCTCGAACGGCACCAGCCACACCGACGCCCGGCCGGCGATGAAGCCCACCGCCAGGCTGGCGATGACGCTGAGCCACGTGAGCCGCCTGCGCATGCGCTGCAACTGCAGCTCGACCGGCTCGTGCCATGTGGCGACGTCGGATTCCAGCTTCAGGGTTCGCCTCGCCTCGCTCGTCTGCATCCGCTTTTTGCAACCGACGGCGGCGAGGTTGGTTCCGCGCCGGCCGCATCAATTTGCAAGGGGCGGCCGGGCCGGCGAAGGGAGGCGACCTTCGCCCGGCTCGACGACGGGAAAGCCCATCGAGAAGTCGTCGAGCAGGCCGACGAGCTCGGCGAGCCGGGTGCCGTCACCGGCGATCGCCACGAGGCCGCGGGCCAGCGCGTCCGCCACCGTCAGCTCGCGCAGGACGATGCGGTCGAGCGTCGTGCGATCGAGCGTGACGGTGCAGTCGGCGTCCTCCGCGCGCCGCCCGGCGAGATGGGTCAGCGCCGAGTTCTGCAGGGTGAGCACGCTGCGCTCACCCGTGTCGGACAGCTCCCAGTTGATGACGATGCGCCGTCCCTCGGCCTTCTCGCCGTCGAGGCGCACGCCCATCAGGTCGAACAGCAGGTCGAGCGACAGGGCGCGCACGATGTCGGCGCCGGCGCGGGTGGGGGCGCCCGGCACGACGGCCAGGCCGAGGCGCAGCTCGCGCGCGCCCTGCAGGTAGGCGTTGCGCCAGGTGGCGGACTCCGCCTGGTAGCCCAGCTGCTCGAGTGCATCGGCGCCGAGCCCACGGGCCTCGGCATTGTCCGGCTCGGCGAACACCACTTGGGACATGGCCTCGGCCACCCAGCGGTACTCGCCCTTGGCGAAGTCCTCGCGTGCCCTGGCGATGGCGCTGGCCGCTCCGCCCATGTAGGCCACGTACTTGCGCGCCCGCTCCACGGGGGGCAGCGGATCGAGGTTGGCCGGATTGGCATCGTACCAGCCGAGATAGCGCTGGTAGACCGCCTTGGAGTTGTGGCTGAACGTGCCGTAGTAGCCGCGCACGTGCCACTCCCGCTCGAGCGAGCGCGGGAGGCTCAGCCGCTCGGCGATCTCGGTCGGCTTGAGCCCGTGGTTCATGAGCCGCAGCGTCTGGTCGTGCAGGTATTTGTAGGCGTCGCGCTGCTTGGCGAGATAGTCGAGCAGCCGCGCATTGCCCCACACCGGCCAGTGGTGCTGGGCGAACACCACGTCCGCCCGGCGGGCGAAACGGTCGCGCGCCTCGTCGAGATACTTGGCCCAGGCGTTGGCGTCGCGCACCTGGGCGCCGCGGATGGGATAAATGTTGTGCAGGTTGTGGGTGGCGTTCTCGGCCAGATTGAGCGCCCTGAGGCCCGGATAGAACATGTGCATCTCGGCCGGCGCCTCGGTGTCGGGGGTGAGCTGGAAGAGGATCTCGACGCCGTCGATCGTGTGCGTCTCGATCGGCTCCCGGATCACCTGCGTCGGCGGGATCAGCGTGACGGTGCCGCGCGAGGTGACCTTGCCGAGGCCGGCATCGACCTGGCCCCGCGGCCCCTTGGGCAGCAGGCCGCCGAAT
>DASRDL010000273.1:0-4441 GCA_035652635.1 Hyphomicrobiaceae bacterium
GACCGACCTCAAGGCCAACCAGGTCGTGACCGGCTACAACGGCGTCAAGTTCGACGAGAAGGGCCAGAACATCCTGGCGTCGAGCCTCATCACCCAGATGCGCGGCGGGCAATACATTCCCGTGTGGCCGAAGGACAAGGCCGCGGGCGACCTGCAGCTGCCCTACAAGGGCTGGTAGGCGCGTCACGGGCCCCAGGACAACGGGGGCGCGGCTCGGAGCACGGGCCGCGCCCCCGATCATAATCGAGCAACGGCTGCTGCAACGACCGGCGATGTCCTCCATCCTGCTGCAAGTCCTGGTCAGCGGCCTCCTGCTCGGTGCCGTCTATGCCCTGTTCTCGTCCGGTCTCACGCTCATCTGGGGCATGATGAACGTGATCAACTTCGCCCATGGCGATTTCGTCATGCTGGCGATGTACGCGGCGTTCGTGGTTTGGACCGTGTTCGGCGGCGGGCCGGCGGCGTCCATGCCGGTGGCGGCACTGGTGCTGGCGACCATCGGCGTGCTCAGCTATTTCCTGCTCGTGCGCCACGTCATGCGCGGGCCGATGCTGGCGCAGATCCTCGGCACCTTCGGCCTCGCCCTGCTCTTGCGCTACTCTGCGTTCTGGTACTTCGGCGCCAACTTCAAGACGCTGCCCGACAACATCCTCGGCGCCCCCATCATCGTCGGCAGCCTGCGCATCGACGCCCCGCGGCTGCTCGCCGGCGTCGTCGGCCTCCTGGTCACGCTTCTTTTGCACCTGCTGCTCACCCGCACCGCACTCGGCAGCCGCATGCTGGCCGTGTCAGAGGACGCCATGGCGGCGCAGCTGATGGGCATCCGGCCCGAGCGCATGCAGGCCGTCGCCTGGGCGCTGGCGGCGGGCGCGACCGGCATTGCCGGCGCCCTGATCGCCACGTTCTTCTATACTTCGCCGACCGTCGGCGAGACGCTCGCCATCGTCGCTTTCGTCACGGTGGCGCTCGGCGGCTTCGGCAGCGTGCCGGGAGCGCTGGTGGCCGGGCTGCTGATCGGCGTCATCGAGGCACTGTCGGCCTACATGATCGGGCCGGTCTACAAGGACGTGATCGTCTACACCTTGTTCGTGCTCGTGCTCTGGACGAGGCCGCAGGGCCTGATGGGCAAGATGTGATGCGGCGGTATCTGCTTCCCGGACTCTTCACCGCTCTCGCGCTCGGCTATCCGCTGCTGGCGGCCGGCTCGCCCGTCTACCAGCGCCTCGGCGCTCTGGTGCTGCTCGCCGCCATCGGCGCCTCGGCCTGGAACCTGGTGGGCGGCTACGCCGGCCAGGTGTCGGTGGGGCACGCGGTGTTCTTCGGTGCCGGGGCGTATGCTGCGATCGCCGGCTACACCCACTTCGGCCTGCCGCCGATCGCCGGCGCTCCGGTCGGCGCGCTCGTCGCCGTGCTGATCGCCGCCCTGATCGGCGTGCCGACCCTGCGCCTCTCCGGCCACTACTTCAGCATGGCCACCATCGCCGTGGCCGAGCTCGTGCGCGTGCTCGTCACCAACTGGGAATGGGCGGGAGGCGCGCAGGGCATCTCGGGTCCGGCCGTGCCGCGCACCTTCCTCGACCTCTCCTTCACCTCGGCCGTCCCCTACTACTACCTCTTCCTGGCCGTGCTCGCCGCCGTGCTGTTCCTCACCTGGCGCATCGAGAGGAGCCGTATGGGCTACTATCTGCGCGCCATCAAGGACTCCGAGCGCGCGGCGCGCTCCCTCGGGGTCGCCGCCGGCCGCTACAAGCTCTACGCCTACATGCTGAGCGCGGGCCTCACCGCGGTCGCGGGCTCGCTCTATGCGCTGATGTTCGGCTTCATCGACCCGGAGTCGGGCTTCGGCATCCTGATCTCGGTCAAGATGCTGATCATGGCGGCGCTCGGCGGCGCAGGCCTGCTGTTCGGGCCGCTGGTCGGGGCGCTGATCCTGGTGCCGCTCGAGGAGATCTCCAACAGCCTGCTCGGCGGCAGGGGTGCGGGGCTCACCTTCGTCGTCTACGGCGCCATCATCGTCGTCATCGCCCGCTTCCTGCCGAGCGGGCTGCTCGCCCTGCTCAAGTCGCTCGCCGCAACGCCCGCGCAGCGCAAGCCCGCCGAGGCCGGGGAGCGCCATGCTGCTTGAGGCGCGCAACGTCACCATGGCCTTCGGCTCCTTCAAGGCCGTCGACGACGCCTCCGTCGCCGTCAACGAAGGCGAGGTGCTCGGGCTGATCGGGCCCAACGGTGCCGGCAAGTCCACCTTCTTCAACTGCCTCACAGGCGACCTCTATCCCACCGCCGGCAGCGTGCACTTCGCGGGCCGGGACGTCACACGGCTCACGCCCGAGGCGCGCTCGGGCCTCGGGATTGCCCGCACCTTCCAGGTGCCGCTCACGTTCGAGTCCATGTCCGTGCTCGACAACGTGATGATCGGTGCCTTCCTGCGCCATGCGAGCGCGGCCGCCGCCCGCGACAAGGCGCGCCAGGTGGTGGAGGACGTGGGCCTCGGGGCCGTCGCGGATGCTCCGGCCCGCAGCCTCGGCACGCCCGGGCGCAAGCGCCTCGAGATCGCGCGGGCGCTCGCCTCCGAGCCCAAGGCTCTGCTGCTCGACGAGGCCATGGCGGGCCTCACGCCGGCCGAGATCCGTCGCGCCATCGACCTGGTTCGGCAGATCCACGGGCAGGGCATCACCCTCGTCATCGTCGAGCACATCATGGAGGTGATCGTCTCGCTGGCCGACCGCGTCATCGTTTTCCACCAGGGCCGCGAGATCGCGCGCGGCACGCCACAGGAGGTGACGCGCAACGACCAGGTCATCGAGGCCTATCTGGGCAAGCGCCACGCCCGCAAGATCGGGGGAGCGGCGCCATGACCGCGCCGGCGACCGCGCCCATGCTCGAGGTCGAGGGCCTGGAGGTGCGCTACGGCGACCTGATCGGGGTCGCCGACGTGTCGCTGGCGGTGCCGCACGGCAGCATCGTCGCCCTGCTCGGCTCCAATGGTGCCGGCAAGACGACGACGCTCAACGCCATTGCGGGCCTCGTGCCGGCGAGCCGCGGCCGCATCGCCTTCGAGGGCCGCGAGATCACCGGCGAGCCCGCCCATGCCATCGTCCGCCGCGGGCTTGCGCTGTCACCGGAGGGCTGGCGCCTGTTCGTGCAGCAGAGCGTGGAGAAGAACCTGCAGCTCGGCGCCACCCCGCTCGCCGACAAGTCGCGCGTGGGCCAGATGCTGGAGCGCGTCTATGCCCTGTTCCCCCGGCTCGCCGAGCGGCGCAAGCAGCGGGCCGGCACCATGTCGGGCGGCGAGCGGCAGATGCTGGCCGTCGGCCGCGCGCTGATGAGCGAGCCGCGCCTGTTGCTGCTCGACGAGCCGAGCCTGGGGCTGGCGCCCGCCATCGTCGAGACCATGTACGAGACCTTCCAGCGCCTGCACAAGGAGGGCCTCACCCTGCTGCTCGCCGAGCAGTCGGTCGACCTGGCTTTGGAGGTCGCCGACCACGCGTATGTGCTGCAGGTGGGACGCAGCGTGCTGTCGGGCACGGCGAAAGAGCTGCTCGGCAATCCCGACGTGCAGCGCATCTATCTGGGCGTGGGGTGAGGGCCCGTAGGGTGCATGAGGCGAAGCCGAAATGCACAGAATTCGCACGCCCGCACGGTAGATCGGTGCAATTCGGCTGACGCCTCTTGCACCCTACGCGTGCGCACCTTACCCCGTCGCCGCCTTGGGCGTATCCATCAGCCGCGTCTGCCGGTACTTGAGGTCGCGGTACTCGCCCGACAGCACCGGCGGATACTTGGCCTTGCCGGGCGGGGCCACGCACTCGATCAGCGCGTCGTAGTTGGGATGGTGGAAGAACGCGATCGACAGGCGCCTGGCTCCGGCCGCGTGCGCCGGCGGCGTCACCACCCGATGCACGTTCGACACCCAGCGGTCGTTGGTCCAGCGCATCAGCAGGTCGCCGATGTTGCACACGAAGGTGTCGGGATCGGTCTCCACATCGATCCACTCGCCCTTGCGCGTCTCCACCTGCAGCCCGCCCGGCACGTTCTCGCCGTTGAGGATGGTGAGGAGACCGTAGTCGGTGTGCTCACCGCCGCGCAGCTGGCCGGGCTTCGGCGGCTCCTTGACCTCGGGGTAGAAGTTGAGCCGCATGGCGGTGATGTGCCGGTCGATCTTGTCGTCGAAGAAGTGCTCCTCGAGGCCGAGCCCCAGCGCGGAGAGGCGCATGAGCTCGACCACCAGACCCTCCATGGCCGCGTAGTAGCGCGCGGCCGCCCGGCGCAGGCCCGGCGGATTGTCGGGCCACACGTTGCGGATGAAGTAGCGCTGCCCCTCCGCGCTCGTGTAGTAGGGCTCGTCGGGCCAGCTCTCGCGGCCGAAGTGGTAGTACTCCTTCAGGTCCGGCGGCGTCATGTTGGCGTTGCCGTGGCCCAGCGCCTCGTAGCCCACCGGCTT
>DASRDL010000274.1:0-5247 GCA_035652635.1 Hyphomicrobiaceae bacterium
GGAGGTGGCGGATGCCGGCTTCGACCGGTGGCAGGTGTTCCGCAAGGGAGGGCAGTTCGTCGCCACCAATCAGGAGCTGCCGCGCCTGGTCGTGAACCTGGAGATGATGGGCGAGGGCCAGCCGCGCATTCTCGAATGGGATGTGAAGCAGCCGCCGTTCGCCGGGATCGGCGTGTTGCGCTACTACGCCGGCACCGTCGACGGCGAGGAGGTGGAGCAGGCGGCCATCGTCGACCTGCAGTCGAGCACGGTGGTGTCGGTGGAGGTGCAGCGCCAGGGCGAGCGGCTCGCGCAGTGGACCTGGGACGACGGCAAGCTGGTGGTGGCGACCGCCGACGGCCTCACCGACGAGTTCCAATTGCGCCAGGCCAAACCCAAGGAGCCGCCGCCGCAGGCCCAGCAGCGGCGTGCCGAGCCGCGCAAGCCCAAGACCCTCTTCGAGCTGCTGTTCGGGTTCTAGTCTAGGCTAGCCCCGCGGCCGGCTGTCGCCGATGCGCCGGTGCTGCTGCGGCATGTTGCGATTCTGCCAGCCGACAACCGCTATTGTGTATCCGTCCCCTGACAATGAAGTGATGCAACTCGGTCGAGGCCGCCGGTGTTCTGCATGCGGTCCGCAGCGGGGTAGGACCGAGCATCGCGGGCGGGCGGGTGCCGGAATCCCCAACTTCCGGCGTCCGCCTGCGATGCGGTGAAACGGGATTGCAGCGGCCGCGACGCTCGCCGGGGGCGGCCGGGGCGCTTGCCGGGGGATGCCGGAAGACTCAGGAGAGGAACCGCGCCACCTGCCGCAGGCAGGCGTTCGACTGCTGCTCCAGCCGATCGCGTGCAAGGTCCCATTCGATGCCGATCAGCAACAGCTGGTCGCGCACGTCGTTGCAGTCGCGGCCGGGACGGGCAACGTAGTCGCGCTTGCACAGCTCGGCGACCTGCTTCAGCCCGATCGGGCCGAGGCCTGCCTCGGGCATGCGCGCCTCGATGGCGCGGCGCACCAGAGCCAAGTCGGCCCAGCGATGCAGCTCCGTGACGGTGCGTGCGGTTGCCATGGGCCCAGTCGGCCGCTTTCTGGCGCGGTCGGCAATACCCTGGGGAACACGGTTGGCCCTTATCCACAACCTTCGCAGCGTGAGCGGAGCCGTCGGCTAGCCGCCGTATCAGCCGGTGCGGCCATCGTCCATGACGAGAGCGAGCTGCAGATCGCCCGTCGAGCGCTTCATGTCGACCGTCACCGCCTCACCGCTCTGGCGCACGGCGAAATCGATGCTGGCGCCGCCGAGGGCGAGGTTGCGGACGGTGAGCTGTCCCACCGAGGGGGAGAGGCAGGGATTGACCAGCAGCACCTTGCGCGCGTCGTGATCGAACTCCAGGCCGAGCATGGCCTGCAGGATGAGGAACGGCGCTCCCGCCGCCCAAGCCTGGGGCGAGCATGCCGCCGGGTAGAGCGTGGGCCCTCGCCCCGGCCGCCGGCGGAAGCCGCAGTAGAGCTCGGGTATGCGGCGATGCGCCATGTAGCTCGTCGCGCGCGTCAAGCCGTCGAACACCTGGTTGATGCCCTTCTTGAGCCCGTATCTCGCGAAGCCCTGGGCGATGAAGGCATTGTCGTGCGGCCAGATCGATCCGTTGTGGTAGGACATGGGATTGTAGCGCGCCTCACCCGACGCTACCGTGCGGATGCCCCACCCCGAATAGAACCTGGCGTCGAGGAGACCGTCGGCGACGCGGCGTGCGCGGTCCGCACGCACGATGCCGGTGGCCAGGGCGTGCCCCGGATTGCTCGTGCGCACCTTGCAGGGCCGCTTCGCCCCGTCCAGCGCCAGCACGTAGGTGCCGATCTCCTCGCACCAGAAGGCGTCCTCGAAGCGGGCCTTGAGCATCTCCGCCTGCCGCTCGAGCTCGAGCGCCCGCTCCGCGTGGCCGAGCCGGCGCGCGCAGTCGGCGGCGAGGCGCTTGGCCGCGTACACGTAGCCTTGCACCTCCACCAGCGCGATCGGCCCTTCGGCCAGGCTGCCGTCGGCGTGAAAGACGGCGTCGTGGGAGTCCTTCCAGCCCTGGTTGGCGAGGCCCGTCTCGGCCGCACGCGCGTACTCCACGAAGCCGTCGCCGTCGAGGTCGCCCTTCTCGTCGATCCAGGCGAGGCCGCGCTCGATGGCAGGCCACAGCTCGCGCACGAGGGCGTAGTCGCCCGTGCGCTGCGCGTAGGCGCCGGCCAGCATGATGAACAGCGGGGTGGAATCGATGCTGCCGTAGTAGAGGCCGAACGGGATCTCGCCCAGGGCCGCCATCTCGCCGCAGCGCATCTCGTGCAGGATCTTGCCCGGGGCGCAGTCGCGGCGGGCGTCCTCGGTGTCGGCCTGGTAGCGGGCGAGGCGCCGCAGCACGCCGGAGGCGAAGGCGGGATTGATCCACAGCATCTCCAGGGCGGTGATCACGCCGTCGCGTCCGAAGCTCGTCGAGTACCAGGGGATGCCGGCGTAAGGGTAGGTGCCGTCGGACGTGGCCGTCGACAGCATGCACAGGTCCGCCATCGAGCGGCACAGGATCTCGTTGAGCACGCTGTCGGAGGTCTCCACCGACGCCATGGCGCGACTGGCCGCGCGGCGCTCGCGATGGAGCGCGGCCAACCCCTTGAAAAACGACTGCGTGGAGCCG
This sequence comes from Hyphomicrobiaceae bacterium, assembly GCA_035652635.1. GTDB lineage: Bacteria > Pseudomonadota > Alphaproteobacteria > Rhizobiales > Hyphomicrobiaceae > AWTP1-13. The sequence goes on from DASRDL010000274.1 coordinate 2,647, forward strand.
GGCAGCAGCCCACGGCACGAGACGGTGACGAAGATGGCAACCCGCGCCGCTGGAGCCAGCTGCAGCGAGTAGGTGGCGATGCTGGGCAGCTGCAACGTCGGTGCCGGCTCGAAATTGACGACCGTCTCGCGCAATGTCCGGTCCAGCCCCTCGTAGGAGTGGACGATGGTGCCGGGGCGCAGCGTGCGGCCCCAGGCGCGGCCGCGGCGCTTGCGGCGGATGCCGCGCACCTCGAAGATGTCGGCGAAGTCGCTGGCGAACGCCAGCGACAGCGTGAGCTGCACCGGTTCGGCGCCGTGGTTGGTGACGGCGATGCGCTCGCGCAGCGATCCGTTGCTCAGGTAGATGGTGCGCCCGATGTGCACCGTATCCTTGGGGAGCACGAGCCGGGCGTCGTGGTAGATGTCGGCGTTGGTCAGGTCGACATAGAAGCTGAGGTTGTCGTCCCGGATCGCGGATCCCAGCAGCAGCGGCGAGGTGCCGTTGATCAAGAGCTCGAGATGGGAAAGGAAACGCGTGTCGTGGTCGAAGAGGCCGTCGGCATCGCCCGTGCTGGCGCCGATGTCGCCGTGGCTGTCGAACACCGCGAAGGTGTCGTCGTGCTTGAGGGTCAGCCGCGGCCGCGACGCCGTCCCGGTGGCGGGGATGTAGAACGGCGCCTCGCCGGGTGCGGCCGGCGGCTCATGGAAGAGTTCTTCGCTCGAACTCAGGGGCAACCCTCGTTCCTTTGGAACCAAAGTCACGTCCCTCATAGGGCACCAGCCGTCACCCGATGGCAAGCGTAACGCCGCACTCGGGGGCCGGTTCCCCGGCGGCCTGCCGCCGGCTGGAACAGATGGCGCGCCGCTCGCGTTCCTGCGTTGCCGGGGGACGGGAGGCGCCGCAACATCAGGCAGGACGACGCCCATGCCGGAGAGCTCTTTGCGCTATTGGCATCTTGCAGCCGCCGCCGGGCTGCTTCTCGCCGCTCTCACTGGCGCACACGCGCAGTCGAGGTCGTCCGGCGGAGCGGCGCCGGGTGCAGCTGCGCCCGGCCCGGCTTCCCCCGCTCCGTCGAGCCCCGCGACGAGGGCCCCGCCGAGCAGCCGGCTGCCGAGCCTGACCAACATGCCGCAGATTACCAACCCCGCCAGCGGGGCCGCATCGCAGTCTCCACCTGCGGCGGTGATCGCGCCGCCGGCGGCCCAGGTGCCGCCCATCACGCCTCTGTCGCCCCAGGAGCCGACCAACGTCCAGTCGGGTGGGGGAACCCCCAAGCAGGGCTCGCTCGCTCTGTCGCCCGGCAGCTCGAGCGAGAACGCTCCCAGCACGCCCGGCGGCGGCGGCAAGACCATGAGCGACTGCATGAGCTTCTGGGAACCGGCAACGCACATGACCAAGCAGGAGTGGCGGGCGGCCTGCCGGCGCACGCTCGAGCGCATCCAGTAGTCGCACCGGCGCGCGGGGCGGCGGCTCGCCCGCCTCTGCGCTCAGGATGCGACCTCGCGGGCGCCGTTGGCCGAGGCGCGCGCCACCAACGGCCTGGGCCTCCTCGCCGCCATCCCGGAGCCGATCAGGCGTTCGTAGATGCGACAATAGTCCTGGGTCATGCGGAAGGCGGTGAAGCGCTCCTCGAACCTTCGGCGCACGCCAGAGCGGTCGAGGGCGAGGACGCGGGGGAGCATGCGCACGGCCTCGTCGATGCTGTCGACGATGTAGCCGGTCACGCCCGGGTCGACCACCTCCGGCACCGCGCCGTGCCGGAAAGCCAGCACCGGCGTGCCGCACGCCATCGCCTCGATCATGGCAAGGCCGAACGGCTCGGGCCAATCGATCGGGAACAGCAGCGCTCGAGCCTCGCCCAGGAAGCTCTGCTTGCTGCGATCGTCGATCTCGCCGATGTACTCGACGCCGGGCTGACCGAGGAGCGGCTCGATCTCGGCGCGGAAGTAGGCCTCGTCGACGCGGTCGACCTTGGCTGCGATCCTCAGCGGCACGCCGACGGCGCGGGCGATCGCGATCGCCCGGTCGACGCGTTTCTCGGGCGAGATGCGGCCGAGGAACGCCAAGTAGCCGCCACGCGGGCAAAGGGTCAATGTGAGGTCGCGCGGCAGGCCGTGGTAGACCGTGCCGATGTAGTTTGCGTCCGGGATCGGCCGGCGTTGCGCGTTGGAGATCGACACCAGCGGCATGTCCGGGAAGCCGCGATAGAGATGGTGGAGATCTGTCAGGTCCTGCCTGCCGTGCAGCGTGGTGACCGTTCGCCACGCCATCTCGTGGAAGAGGGGGAAGTGGAACTGGTCGATGTGGAAGTGGAGAATGTCGAACTCGGATGCCATGCTGCGCACCTTGTCGAGCATGAGCATGTAGTAGGGTATAGGGTCCCTGACGGCCGGGTTCAGGCGCAGCGGCTGCTCGCAGCAGGGCACCAGCTTCGCCGAAGTGATCGACTGGCCGCTGGCGAACAGCGTCACGTCGTGACCCTGGGCAACCAGCTCCTCGGTGAGGTAGGCCACCACCCTCTCCGAGCCTCCGTAGAATCTGGGCGGGATGCTCTCCATGAGTGGAGCAATCTGAGCGATCTTCATCGTCTTGGGTCCTCGCGTCGATGTTGAAGGGGCC
>DASRDL010000275.1:0-12538 GCA_035652635.1 Hyphomicrobiaceae bacterium
GGCAGCAAACGTCAAGCGCGCCGCCCGCACGGGTGCTGCGCACGGATCAGGGGAGACCGCCATGGGAGCTTCCGCCGGCGCCAGGCCGCCGTTTCGCGCCGAGGTGATCGGCAGCCTGCTGAGGCCGCGCCGCCTCAAGGACGCGGGCCGTGCCCTGCAGGAGGGCCGCCTGCCGCGCCGCGAGTACGAGGCCGTGCTGGAGGCCGAGATCGCCCGCGTCATCTCCCGCCAGGAGGACATCGGCCTCGAGGTCGTGACCGACGGGGAGCTGGCGCGCTCGTCCTGGTTCGGCTTCTTCTTCGAGGCGCTCGACGGGTTCCGCCTGGAGCCCTCGCACTTCAAGTTCAAGGACGCCGACGGCTGTACCTTCGAGTGGCCCACCTGCGTTGCAGAGGCCCGCATCCATCGCCGCGGCCCCGTGGTGCTGCCCGAGTTCGAGCGCGCCAACGCCCGTGTGCGCCGCGCCGCCGTCAAGGCCACCATGCCGGCGCCGAGCGCGTTCCACTTCTTCCGCCTGGGCAAGGCCGTAAATGAGCGCGTCTATCCGGACGTGCGGCTCTACTTCGACGACCTGGTTGCCGTCTACCGCGCCGAGCTCGCCGAGCTGGCGGCGGCCGGCTGCCGCTATGTCCAGCTCGACGAGGTGCCGATCGCCATGCTGTGCGACCCGGACGTGCGCCGCCAGGTCGTGGCCCAGGGCGCGGACCCGGAGGCGCTGCTCGACACCTACCTCGACCTGCTCGCGCGCATCGCCGCCGACCGCCCCGCGGCTATGACGCTGGGGTTGCATTTGTGCCGCGGCAACTTCCGCGGGAGATGGATGGCCGCGGGCGGTTACGAGCCGGTGGCCGAGAAGCTGTTCGCCAGGGCACCCGTCGACGTGTTCTTCCTCGAGTACGACAGCGAACGGGCGGGCGACTTCTCTCCCCTGCGGCACATGCCGGCCCCCAAGCGCGCGGTGCTGGGCCTCCTCTCCTCCAAGTCCGGGCACCTGGAGGATCAGAACGCCCTGATGCGCCGCATCGAGGCGGCCGCGCGCGTCCTGCCGCTCGACCGGCTCGGCCTCTCCACGCAGTGCGGCTTTGCCAGCGTCGCCGGCGGCAATGCGCTCACCGAGAACGAGCAGTGGGCCAAGCTCGAGCTGGTTGTCGATACCGCCGCGCGCCTGTGGCCACGAGGGGCGATGTGAGTGTCAGGCATTTGGCATGCCAGCCGTAAGGCGTGGCTCCGCAAGCATAGTCGACGACAGGCCTTGGCGGACCGCGGGGCGCTGCTCTAAGATCGCCGCCAACCCACGAGGCGCGGTCAGATCACCTGCAAGAGTGAAAGCCGCGAAGTCAGCGTGTTGCCGTGGGACATGGGAGGGTCCGCCGATGCAGGCAGGTCTGCTTGGCCGCTCGAGCTGCACGTGCTCCGCCGTCCTCACGCCAGGGGCGGCCGGATGAATTTCGCGCAGACGTCGGAAAAGATCGCGGCGGCAACGGCTCAGCTATCGGTTGCGGGGGTATCCAAGCGCTTCGGCGGTGTCACCGCCGTCGAGAGTGTGTCGGTGGACATCCCCAAGGGGCGCATTCTCTCCATCATCGGCCCCAACGGCGCCGGCAAGACCTCACTCCTCAACATGATTTCGGGCTTCTACACGCCCAACGAGGGACGCATCACGCTCGAAGGGCGCGACATCACCTACAGGCGCCCGAGCGAGATCGCCGCCCTCGGCATCGCCCGCACGTTCCAGAACATCGCGCTGTTCGGCGGCCTCACCGTGCTCGACAACCTGATGCTCGGCCGGCACGTGCACATGCGCGCGGGCGTGCTGCGCAGTGTGCTCTACTGGGGCCTCGCCCAGCGCGAGGAGGTGCGCCACCGCGCCGTCTGCGAGGAGATCATCGAGTTCCTCAAGCTGCAGGACTTGAGGAAGCTGCCCACCGCCGCCCTCGCCTACGGCCTGCGCAAGCGCGTCGAGCTCGGCCGCGCGCTGGCACTCGAGCCCAAGGTGCTGCTGCTCGACGAGCCTATGGGCGGCATGAACCAGGACGAGAAGGAGGACATGGCGCGCTACATCCTGGACACCAACCAGGAGCGCGGCGTCACGGTGGTTCTCATCGAGCACGACATGGGCGTGGTGATGGACATCTCCGACCGCGTCGTGGTGCTCGACCGCGGCCGCAAGATCGCCGAGGGGGCCCCCGCGGAGGTGCAGAAGAACCCCGCTGTCATCGGCGCCTATCTCGGCACCAATCGGGGAGCCAAGGCATGAAGAGCCCGAAGAGCGCATCGCTCGTGGAGAGCAACGACACCGACACCCTGCCGAAGCTGCTCCGCCGCAACATGCGCCAGTTCGGCAGGCAGACGGCCATGCGCGAGAAGGACCGCGGCATCTGGCAGTCCTACAACTGGCGCCAGTACTACGAGCACGTGCGCGCCTTCGCGCTCGGCCTGGCGGCGGCGGGGTTTGCGCGCGGCGACAAACTGTCCGTGCTCGGCGACAACCGCGCCCGCCTCTATTGGGCGCAGGTTGCCGCGCAGGCGCTGGGCGGCATGTCCGTGCCGCTCTACCAGGATTCCATCGCCAGCGAGCTCGCCTACGTGCTCGATCACGCGGAAGTCTCGGTGGTCGTGGCCGAGGATCAGGAGCAGGTCGACAAGGTGCTGTCGATCGCCGACAAGCTGCCGAAGCTCAAGCTGGTGGTCTACGAGGACCCGCGCGGCATGTCGGCCTACAGCCACCCGATGCTCAAGTCGTTCGCCGAGCTCGAGGCGGCGGGCGCCGCCTTCGGCAAGGAGCACAAGGACTACTTCGAGAAGGAGCTCGACCAGGGCGCCGCCGCCGACATCGCCGCCATCGCCTACACCTCGGGCACGACCGGCCGGTCGAAGGGGGCACTGCTCAACCACGCCAACATGATCACCACCGCCGAGATCTTCGTCACGGTGGAGCCGCTCGCGCGGGGCGACAACTGGCTGTGCTACCTGCCTATGGGCTGGGTCGGCGACATGACCTACTCGCTCGCCACCAGCATGGTGTCGGGCGCCACCTGCAACTGCCCGGAGAACCCGGAGACCGTGCAGCGCGACCTGCGCGAGCTGGGGCCCAGCATGTTCCTGGCCCCGCCCCGCATCTGGGAGACGATGCTCACCGGCTTGCAGGTGCGCGCGGCCGACGCCTCGGCCTTCAAGCGCGGCATCTACGAGTACTTCCGCGCGCTGGCGGAGCGCTGCGAGCTGCTGAAGACCGACGGCAAGCCGATCCCGGCCATGATGCGCCTGGGCTACCGGCTGGGCGAGATCCTCGTCTACGGCCCGGTGCGCGACCAGCTGGGCCTGCGCAACGCGCGCACGTGCCTCACCGGCGGGGCACCGCTCGGCGCCGACACGTTCCGCTTCTTCCGCTCGTTCGGCGTCAACCTCAAGCAGGTCTACGGCGCCACCGAGGCGTGCGGGCTCGTCTCGCTGCAGGGCGACGACGAGGCCGATCCCAACACCGTCGGCCGCACCGTGCCGCGCACGCAAGTGCGCATCGGCGACCGCGGCGAGGTGGAGGTGAAGGGCCCCGGTGTGTTCGTCGGGTACTTCAAGCAGGACGAGGCGACGCGCGACACCTTCACGCCCGACGGCTGGCTCAAGACCGGCGATGCCGGCCTGGTCGACCCGCGCGGTCAGCTCGCCATCATCGACCGGGCCAAGGATGTGGGCAAGCTCGCCGACGGCACGCCGTTCGCCCCGCAGTTCGTCGAGAACAAGCTCAAGTTCAGCCCCTTCATCCGTGAGGCCGTAGCCTTCGGCGACCAGCGCCCGTTCGTGGCGGCCATGGTGTCGGTCGACCAGAGCACGGCCGGCAAGTGGGCCGAGCAGAACAGCCTGCCCTACACGAGCTACATGGACCTCGTGCGCAAGCCGGAGCTTGCCCGCCTCATCGTCGAGGAGGTGGGCAAGATCAATTCCACGCTGCCCGACGCCATCAAGGTGCGCCGCATCGTGCTGCTCAACAAGGAGCTCGACGCGGACGATGCCGAGATCACCCGCACCCGCAAGGTGCGGCGCGGCTTCGTGGCGGAGAAGTACGCACCCGTGATCAGGGCGCTCTACGGCGGCGACAAGGAGGCCCAGCTCACGATGGAGATCACGTTCGAGGACGGCCGCAAGAGCCAGCTCACCTCCACGCTGCTCGTTCACGACGTCGGTGCGACGGCCGCAGCGGCCGGCAGCCGCCTCGCCGCCTGAGGAGTGTGCGATGTGGGCCGAGCTGGAATTCGCCTTCGCGCTCGTCGTCAGCGGGTTGGCGATCGGCTTGATGTACTCGCTGATCGCGCTCGGCTTCGTGCTCGTCTACAAGGCCACCGACGCGATCAACTTCGCTCAGGGCGAGTTCGTGATGCTGGCCGGGTTCATGGCCACCACGGCGCTCGCCGTCGCCCTGCCGATCTGGGCAGCCATCGCCGCCGCCATCGCCGGCATGATCCTGCTCAGCTTCGTGCTCGAGCGCACCGTGCTGCGGCCGCTGCTGGGCCGTCCCGTGGTGGCCGTGATCATGGCCACCATCGGCCTTGCCGCCATCCTGCGCGGCCTGCCGCCGATCACCATCGGCGCCCAGACCAAGTCCCTGCCGCTGCCGATCGGCGACGACCCGATCTCGCTGTGGACGGCCGTCATTCCGCCGATCCAGGTGGTGGGCGTGATCGTGTCGATCGCCTTTCTGGCGCTGTTCACGTGGTTCTTTCTCAAGAGCCGCATGGGCGTGGCCATGCGCGCCGTCGCCGACAACCAGCAGGTAGCGATGGCGATGGGCATCAACGTCGAGCGCTATTTCGCCATCGCCTGGGCGATGGCCGGCGTCGTCTCCGCGCTGGGCGGCATCGTCTGGGGCAGCATGCTGGGCGTCGACACCCAGCTTTCGCTCATCGGTCTCAAGGTGTTTCCCGTCGTCATCCTGGGCGGGCTCGATTCCATCGTCGGGGCGGTGGTCGGCGGGTTGATCGTCGGCGTCGTGGAGAGCATTGCCGCCGGCTATCTCGACCCCTACGTCGGGGGCGGCACGAAGGACTTCGCCCCCTACGTGCTGATGATCGCCACGCTGATGTTCAAGCCCTACGGCATCTTCGGCCAGCGCCGTATCGAGCGCGTGTGAGGAGTCGGCATGTTCCACCGCGAGACGGGCAACTTCAAGACCACCTACGCCGCCGACATGGCGCTCTTTCCGCTGCCCATCGCGCGCTGGACGGCTCTGGCGATCCTGGTGCTGTTCGCCGCCGTCTTTCCGCTGACGCTGGGCGACTACTACCTATCCATCATCAACCTCGTGCTGATCGCCGTGGTCGGCGCGCTCGGGCTCAACATTCTGGTCGGCTACACCGGCCAGATCTCGGTGGGGCATGCCGCGTTCATGTCCGTGGGGGCGTACACGGCCGCCAACCTCGAGGTGCACCTGCATCTACCCTTCTGGGTCACGCTGCCCGCCGGAGGGCTGATGGCGGCCTTCATCGGCGCACTGGTGGGCATCCCGAGCCTCAGGATCAAGGGGCTCTATCTCGCCATTGCCACGCTGGCGAGCCAGCTCATCATCGAGTGGGTGATCAACCACACGCCGGCCATCTCCGGCGGCGCCCAGGCCTCCATCGAGGTGCCGCGCCCGACGCTGTGGGGGCACGAGTTCAAGACCCAGGGCGACCTCTACTTCTTCCTGCTGTTCTTCGCCGTGCTCGCCGTGGTCGCGACCATGAACCTGGTGCGCAGCCGCATCGGCCGCGCCTTCGTCGCCATTCGCGATCAGGACATCGCTGCCGAGATCATCGGCATCAACATCTTCCGCTACAAGCTGCTCTCCTTCGCCATCTCCTCGTTCTACGCGGGGGTGTGCGGCGTGCTCTACACCTACTATTTCGGCATCGCCAATTACGAGGCGTTCCAGATCGTCGTCTCCATCGACTATCTGGCCATGATCATCATCGGCGGCCTCGGCTCGGTGCTGGGCTCGGTCCTGGGCGCCGTCTTCGTGACGATGCTGCCGATCGTCATCCGCCTCATCGTCGAGGCGTTCGGCAGCTACATCTGGGACCCGGGTGCCCTGTCGGCGGTGGCGGCCAGCATGCGCCTCGTCATCTTCGGACTGCTGATCATCTTCTTCCTGGTGGTCGAGCCCGAAGGACTGAGCCGCCTGTGGCGCAACATCCGCAATTACTTTCGGGTTTGGCCGTTCTCGTACTAGGATCGGTCACAAAAAGAGCAGAAACGATTCAACCAAGGAGGAAGTCATGTCGAAGCCGTGGAGACTGGGGATCGGCCTTTCCGCCATCCTTACGGCCGGCCTCATGCTCGGGCCCGCCGCCGCCCAGGACAAGGAGGTCGTGATCGGGATGCAGTGCGACCGCACGGGCGCCACCCAGATCGTCGGGACCACGCTCTGCCCCGCCTACCACGACTACGTCGCGCTCGTTAACAGCAGAGGCGGCATCGAAGGCTACAAGGTCAAGGTGATCGAGATCGACCACGAATACAAGGTGCCACCCGCCATGGAGGCGCACGAGCGCTTCAAGAAGGAGGGGGCGATACTCGAGGCCATCTACGGCACGCCGCAGACCGCCGCCCTCAACAAGAAGCTGGAGGAGGACAAGATCCTCGGCACGTCGCCGGGCTTCGGCACCGCGGCGGCCGCCGACGGCAAGAAGTACCCCTACACGTTCCCGATCGCGGCGAGCTACTGGTCGCAGGGAGCGGCTGCGGTCAAGTTCGCCAAGGACAGGCTCGGCGGCAGTCTCAAGGGCAAGAAGATCGCCTACCTCTACTTCGACAATCCCGCCGGCAAGGAGCCGATTGCCGTGCTGGAGGACCTCTCCGCCAGCGAGGGGTTCGAGCTGAGGACCTTTGCGGTGCCGTCGCCGGGCGTGGAGATGGCGGCGCAGGTGCTCGACATCACCGGCCGCTTCCGGCCCGACTTCGTCATCACCCACCTGTTCGGTCGCTCGCCTTCGGTCTCCATCAAGGAGCTCAAGGGCAAGGGATACCCGCTGAGCAAGGTGGTCGCCCTGGTGTGGGGCTCGGCGGAAGGTGACATCGTCGCCGCAGGCGGCTGGGGCGTTGCCGAAGGCTACAACACCATGCAGTTCGCCGGGGTCGGTCACGAGTACCAGGTGATCAAGGACATCAACGCGATGTACAAGGCCCAGGGCAAGCAGCCGCCCAAGGAGCAGGAGAACTCCGTCAACTACAATCGTGGCGTGTTCCAGGCGGCCGTCCACCTCGAGGCCATCCGCAACGCTATCAAGGCCAAGGGCGGCGCCAAGCCTACGGGCGAGGACGTCAAGAAGGGCATGGAGCAGATCAAGGACTTCACCCTCGGCGGGCTCGTTCCTCCGCTCAACGTGACTGCGGATGATCACGAGGGCGGCGGCTGGGTGCAGATCTGGACCGTCAAGGGCGGCAAGTTCGTGAAGGCCACGGAGTGGTTCCAGGCCTACCGTGACGTGGTGAAGAAGCACCTCGCCACCAACTAGCGCAAGCGCGGCTCCCCTCTCCCCGCCGCACGGCGGGGAGAGGGAACTCCGGGTGCCCAATGCTGTCGATCAACAATATCGAGGTCGTCTACGACAAGGTCATCCTGGTGCTCAGGGGCGTGTCGCTGGAAGTCAATCCGGGCGCGATCACGACCCTTCTCGGCGCCAACGGAGCGGGCAAGTCGACCACCCTCAAGGCCATATCCGGCATCCTCTTCACCGAGCGCGGCGACATCACCAAGGGCTCGATCACGCTCGAGGGCCAGCCGATCCACGGCAAGCGCCCCTTCGAGGTGACGAAGCTCGGCATCGCACAGGTGTTCGAAGGCCGCCGCGTGTTCGAGCATCTCACCACCGAGGAGAACCTCATTGCCGGCGCTCACACGCAGCGCGACTACGGCAAAGTGCGCGCCGGCATCGACCTCGTCTATTCCTATTTCCCGCGACTCAAGGAGCGGCGGAGCCAGCAGGCGGGCTACCTGTCCGGCGGCGAGCAGCAGATGCTGGCCATCGGCCGCGCGCTCATGTCGGAGCCCAAGGTCATCCTGCTCGACGAGCCCTCGCTGGGGCTCGCGCCGATGCTGGTGGAGGAAATCTTCGGCATCGTCAGCCGCCTGGTCGCGCAGGAGAAGCTCGCCGTGCTGCTGGTGGAGCAGAACGCCACCATGGCGCTCGCGGTGGCGCAGCACGGCTACGTCATGGAGAACGGGCGCATCGTGCTCGAGGGCAGCGTCGACGAGCTGCGCGAGAACTCCGACATCCGCGAGTTCTATCTCGGCCTCAACGAGATCGGCTCGCGCAAGTCGTACCGCGACGTCAAGCACTACAAGCGCCGCAAGCGCTGGCTGTCCTGATCCCCGACCAGGGTCGGGCCGGGCCCCCGTCCGTCAGTTGCCGAACAGTCCGGAGAGGAAATCGCTCTGCTTCCTCGGGCGCTGGCGGGCGTCGCGCTGCGGCAACGTCTCGTCGCCGCCGGCGATCTCCGGCGGCAGCGGCTTGCCGGTGAGGGCCGCAGCCATCCGCGCGTCGTAGCCGTAGCTGTCGCCGAAGTGGCTCACGCGTCCGGCCGCGTCGGCCACGGCCGTGAAGTAGGTGACGTGGACGGGGATTTCCTTGCTGAGCTGAACCTCGTTGTTGTAGCCCTCCGCCAGCAGCCCGCGCACGCGCTCGACGCTCCAGCCCTTGTCCTCGGCGAGCAGCAGCTCGGCCAGCCGGCCCGGGTTCTGTACCCGCATGCAGCCGTGGCTGAACATGCGCACCGGGCGATCCAGCAGCTCGCGCTGCGGCGTGTCGTGCATGTAGATGTCGTGCTTGTTGGGGAACATGAACTTGACGACGCCCAGCACGTTGTGCGGACCCGCCGACTGGATGAACGTGAAGCGGCGGATGTCGACCTGACCCCAGTTGACGGAGGAGGCGTCCACCGGGCGGCCGTTGTAGACGACGCGCAGGCGCTGGCGGTCGAGGATCGAGGTGTCGCCCCCGAAGAAGAAAAACCCTCCGCCGCCGCCCGACAGGTACGGTGCCAGCTCCTTCACCTTGATGGAATCCGGCACGCCCCACTCCGGGTGGAAGACGATGGTCTTCATGTTGGCCGAGAACACCGCGGTCGGCGTATCGACCTTGCCGATGACGATGCGCGCCGTGTGGACGACCTCGCCCTTCTTGACGACGCGGGCCATGAACTCGGGCAGGTTGTCCTGGACGTAGAAGTCACCCAGCCGCTCGGGCATCCAGCGCCAGCGCTCCATGTTGATGACGAGGCGCTGCACCTCGGAGCCGGCGAGCGCGGGCCTGGCGTCGCCGTTGAGGGCCGCGCGCGTGCCGCGGCCGAGCAGGCCGTCGGCGGTGATCTTGTTCTCGCGCTGGAAGGCAGCGAGCGCCGCCTGCAGCGCCGGGTCGAACAAGGTCTCGCGTCCGGCCTCGGCCGGCACCTTGAGCCGCCGGCGCAGGAGGGCGATGTCGGGATGCTCCATGCCCGGTCGCAGCAGCGGGCCGTCGACCGGAAGCCTCACCTTCTCCTCGCCGCCCGCCTCGGGCTTCGACTTGCCGCCGCGCGCCTCGATGAGCGCCCGGCGCAGCAGGGCGAACTGCGGGTGCTTCGGGTGCAGGCCGCGCAGGTAGTCGCCGGGTGCGTCGGTCGCGCCCAGGGCGTCGAGCACCGTCTTCGGCTCGAGCAGCGGCGGCTTGACGTCGATGTGTCTGCTGATCTGTGCCGGGTCGAGGCGGCCACCGCGTGCGTGCCGCGCATACTTGAGGGCAGCGAGGCCGAGCCTGATCTCGGCTCCGGCCAGCGCCGCCGGGCTCGTCTCCCCTTGCGCGAGCTGCGGCAGCTCGAAGGCAGAGGCGCTGAGGCCCCAGTCGTCGGCCTTGCTGATCTCGGCCATGGCATGGCGCGCCTTGGCGTTCAGTCCGTCGGCCGCCACCCACAGCAGCGGCTCGTTGCGTTCGGCATAGAAGGCCGCGAGGGCGGCGCGGTCGGGATTGCCCCTGGCGGGCTCAGACAGCTGCCGTCGCACCTCGGCCAGCACCGGGTCGACCGGCGGTGCCGGTGGCTGCTCGGCGACGGCGGACGTGACAACGGCGGGCGCGGCGGCGGGAGGCGTCGTGACGGCCGGCGTCGTCACGACGGGCGACGGCTCGGGGGTCGCAGGCGCGGCAGCCGGTGGCGAGGGCTGCGGGGCGGCGGCCGGCGGAGCGGCCGGTGCCGCCGGCGGTTGAACGGGGGCGGCGGCGGGCAGGATGGATCGTCCCGGCTCGGAGTCGGTCGGGGTCGTGGGGGACGCTTGCGGAGCGGCTGCGGGCGCCGCGGGAGCGGCCGGCGCCGAGGTCTGCGCGCAGATGGGACCAGCGGGGATCGCGGCCAGGGCGAGGGCGGTGGCGACCGCGGCCGCAGAGCGTCTCAGCATGCGAGATGTCCTCCAATCGCGCGCAATTCTTAGCGCCCGGCCGGACGCCTGACCAGCCTCGGCCCCCGGGCCGGCCCGCGCCGCAAAGGTCCGTCGGCCGCGCAACATCTCTGCTGCGCCGCAACACGGCACGGGCCGATTAGGCCCAACATTTGTGGCGAGATTGGAGTGGCCCTTGCCCGGCTACTTGACGGGGATCACTTCCGGCCGCGGTCCCAGCTTGAAGCTCAGCCGTGCCGTCACCGACTGAATGTCGACCTCGCCGTTCACCGTCGCGCCGGCCGGGCCGATGGCCGTCGGCACCTGCGCGCGGGTGTCCGTGCCGAAATGGATGTAGTTGTACTCCACGCCCAGGATCACGTGCTCCCAAAGCGCGTATTCCAGGCCGGCCCCCGCGGTCCAGCCGCTCTCGCGCTCGCTCGAGGAGGTGAGAAGCAGGCCGGTGCTCGTCTGACGGGTGTGGAAGTCGATGTCGGCGCTGGCCCAGCCGCCCTTGAAGTAGGCCAGGATGTTGTCGTAGGCCCAGCCGAACTTGCCCGTGACGAGCAGCAGGTTGCGCACGTTGCTGGTGGCGGTGGTGTCGGCAAAGTTCACGGAGATCGTCGACTCGGGCTGATCCAGCCACAGGTAGCCGACCTCGGCACCGAACACGAGCCAGCTCCACTGCTTCTGCAGTCCCGCAAAGCCGCCGCCGGTGAACCCGGTGGCGACATGGCTGAAGTCCTCGGATAGGACGCCTTCGCTGTAGGTCCAGTCGGTGGCAGAGTTGATGACGCCGAGATGGCCGCCGACGTAGATGCCGGTCCAGTCGTAGACCAGCGGCAGGGCGTCGGGCGCGACGTAGACGTAAGGATCGGAGCGCTTGACCACGAGGCCGTCGGCTCCCGCCGCTGGGGCATAGAGCCCCGCCGTTGCCGCCACCAATGCGGCCCATAGCGCGTGCCTGCGCATGCCATATCCCCTGCTTGGCCAGGCACAGATGCGCCATGGCCTGATTCGCATTGACGACTAGTTAGCATGAGTCGCGCAATCGAAGGGTCGCCCGCAGGCCACATATTGGCAGCGCCACCGCGGCCATGCGCTGCGCGGCGGCGCAGGGCAGAAGCTCATGCTCAGCCAGAGCCTTAGCGGGCGGCCCGAAGCGCACCCGGGCCCGGGCTTTCACCGGATCGACGCGGCGGCCTCCAGCACCCCGATCACGCGCCCATCGCGTGCGCGGCGGCGGGGAAAGCTTGTTCGTTGCTCAGTATGCTCCTAAAGTCGCTGCACAAATAATCGCTGCCAAACGAGCAGCATCCGTCTCCGGGAGGAAACAATGGCACATTTCACGCGCCGCGGATTCTTGAAGGCGTCGGGCGCCGGCACGCTGGCGGCCAGGACGGGCGGCATGGCCGGCATTCTGGCCGCCGGCAAAGCGCCTGCCTACGCGCAGGCGACGACCGTGCATTGGCTCAAGTGGGCCGACTTCGTCCCGGCCGGCGATCAGATCCTGCGCCAGACGTTGCTCGGAGAAGCCGAGAAGGCGCTCGGCTTCAAGATCAACATGGAGACCATCGGCCTCAACGACCTGCAGGCGCGCGCAACCGCGGCGATCCAGGTCAGCACCGGCCCCGACATCATCATGATCTTCGACAACAAGGCCCAGCTCTATGCCGACAGCCTGGCCGACGTGTCGTCCGTCTGCGAGGAGATCGCCGCAGCGCAGGGGGGCTATTACGACCTCGCCAAGGCCAACACGCACGACGGCAAGAAGTGGATCGCCGTGCCCTACTGCATCATCGGTGCCATGATCGCCTACCGCAAATCGTGGTTCGACGAGCTGGGCATCAGCAAGTTCCCCGAGACGTGGGAGGAGTATCGGGAGGTCGGCAAGAAGCTCAAGGCCAAGGGCCGTCCCCTCGGGCAGACGCTGGGGCATACGGTCGGCGACGCACCCGCGTTCGCCTACCCGTTCCTGTGGTCGTGGGGCGGGCGCGAGGTGGAGGCCGACGGCAAGACCGTCAAGCTCAACACCAAGGAGACGGTCGAATCGGTGAAGTTCATGACCGCCTTCTGGAAGGAGGCACACGACGAGGGCGGCCTCGCCTGGGACGACTCCAACAACAACCGGGCCTTCCTGTCGGGCACCATCAGCGCCACGCT
>DASRDL010000276.1:0-5590 GCA_035652635.1 Hyphomicrobiaceae bacterium
GGCGACGCTCACGTATTCGAAGGGCAGCACGACCGCGGTGCACAGCTCCCACAGGTAGGCGGCGTAGACCCGGAGGTGGTCGGCCATGAAGGCGAAATCGAGCTTGTCGATGGTGTTCTCGAGGCTGTGGTGCCACCAGCCGAGGTTGGCGAGCGCGGTCTTCTTGAGCTCCTCCTCGGTGAAGGCGCCCTGGGCGGCCAGCATCGGCACCCCGAGGCCGAAGAAGGAGGCATCGCCGTTCTTGACGGCCCTCCGCCAGGCCGTCGGTCGGCTGCCGAGGATGCGCTTCTCGACCCCCTGGTGGAAGCGCCTGAGCTCGACGTTGGAGGCGGCGCTCCAGCGCGTGGTGCCGGCGCAGGCCGGCTGGTCGATCTGCAGGTAGGCCACCGCATGCCGGCGCAGGCGGTCCCAGTTGCGGTCCACGAACCAGGACGAGCCGATCATGGTGCCGGTCTCGTGGCCGGTCCAGAAGCCCGCGACCAGGCCGCGGCGGAGCTTGTCGCGGTGCTGGTTGAAGACGCGGGCGAGCTCCATGATGCAGGCATTGCCGGCGGCGTTGTCGGTTGCCTGCGGACCGGGCCAGGAATCCTGATGGCCGCCGACGACCACGAAATCGTCAGTCCGGCCCTTCACCTCGCCGACCGTGATCTGCACCGGGCGCCAGCCGTTCTCGACATTGGCGCGGAACCACACGCGCACCGGCCCCGCCTTCAGCATCTCGCGCAGCTTGAGCCCCGCGGTGCGGGCGATGCCGATGCAGGGCAGCGTCGCCATCTCCGTCTTGTAGGTCTCGGGCGTGGGATTGCCCCACACCGGCTTCACCGAGCCGAACGGCACCGCCGTGTTTTCGGGGTGTCCCCAGTTCATCATCACGCACCCGGTGGCACCCATGATGGCCGAGATGCGCTGCTTTTCGTGCCGGGCCGGGTGATAGGAGAGCTCGGACAGCGTGATCTTGCCGGTGGCATCGCGGCCCTCGTACTCGGCGAAGGCACCCGAGGCTACGTCCATCAGCTCGCCCGAGATGCCGTCCGCCAGGGTCGGCACGCTGTGGCCCAGCGTGTTGGCCTCGATCGCCAGCTCCACGGGTGCCAGCACCCGCATCTCCGCCTTCTCTGGGAAGCTCACCAGCCCCGGCATCTCGAAGACGCGTGCATCGATCCCGGCCTTGGTGAGCGCTGCGGCGCTGTATTCGGCCATGCGCTTGCCGTTGGGGGAGCCGGCGAGCCGCGAGGGTATCTCGGTGGTGATGTGCTCCACGTGCGCCCTCACGTTGGCCGCCGAGACCGCCGCGACGACGCTTTCATCCGACATGCCAGCTCTCCTGTCCCCGCATTTGTCGTGCCAAGCCAAGCTCGCCAAAGTCGCGAGCGAGAGGGTATCTTGCGGCAAAGTCCCCGGCCTGTCACCGGCGGATTGCTCAATGCAGAGGCGACGGAAGGCATATGGCGCAGGATGGGGCAAAATCGGCAGAATCTGCCTGCGATGCGGTCACCCTGCAGATCGTCCGTGGTGCGCTGAGAGCCATCCAGAGCGAGATGGAGGCGGTGATCGAGCGCACCGCTATGTCGCCGTTCATCCGCGAAAAGAAGGACTTCTATGCGGCTTTGTTCGATCGTGCCGGCCGGCTGATCGTCGGCTCCAACCTGCCCGTGTTCGGCGACGTGGTGGGGCCCATTGCCGAGCACTATCCGCTCGCCACCATGCGGCCCGGCGACATCTACTGGTTCAACGACTGCTACGCCTCCAAGGGGGCGGTGTCGCACTCGCCCGACCAGGTGTTCGTGGCACCGGTGTTCGCGGAAGGCGAGCTCGCCGCCTTCGCCCAGTCGTGGGCGCATTTCAACGACATCGGCGGCATGCGCGCCGGCTCGCTGTCGCCCGACTGCACCGAGATCTTCCAGGAGGGCATCATCGTGCCGCCGGTGCGGGTGGCGCGCGAGGGCGTGATCGCCGAGGAGCTGCTGCGCGTCTTCTACCGCAACTCGCGCTTTCCGGAGATGGTGAAGGGCGACACGCGCGCCTCCATGGCCGCCATCCGCCTGGGCGAACGGCGGTTGGCGGAGCTGTTCGCCCGTTTTGGCCGCGAGCGCACCCAGAGCGCCTTCGACCAGCTGATCGCCGAGACCGAGAGGGAGCTGCGCAGCAGGCTGCGCGCCCTCGTGCCGCAGGGCACGCATGCCTTCACCGACACCATCGACAGCGACGGCCAGGGTCACGGCCCCATCAAGCTGCGCTATCGCCTGGACGTGACACCAGCGCGCATCAGCCTCGACACCTCCGCCAGCGACGATCAGGTGCCGGGGCCGGTCAACTTCCTGATGAGCCCGCCGGTGCCGGCGATGGTGTTCGGCTCCTACCTGCTGGGCGAGGGCACGCAGGCCATCCTCAACGCCGGCGTCGAGAAGGCCATCGACGAGGTGATCGTGCGTGAAGGCTCCATCCTGCAGCCGCGCTTCCCCGCCCCGCTCGGCATGCGCGGCGTCACCATGATGCGCAACATGGCGGCTTGCCTCGGCCTCATCAACGTCGCGACCGGCGGGCGGGCGATGGCGGCGCACAGCGCCTACGTCATCTGGTATCTGCGCGGGCGCGACGAGCAGGGCGAGCTGTTCCTGCTGTCCGACGGGCTCGGCGTCGGCTACGGCGCGCGGCCCACCGCCGACGGCAACGATGCCGTCTACCTGGTGGCGCAGGAGAACTTCCCCTCCGAGTTCCTCGATTCGGTGTTTCCCGTGCGCGTGCTGCGCTATGCCATCAATCCCGACACCGGCGGGCCGGGGCGCTGGCGCGGCGGCTGCGGCCTGATCCGCGAGGTCGAGGTGCTGGCGCCGGAGGCGATGGTGTCGATGCGCATCGACAGCGTCGAGCACCCGCCCTGGGGCGTGGCCGGCGGCCACGCGGCCGGGACCGGGCGCTGCATCGTCAATCCGGGCCGCCCGGACGAGCGGGTGCTGCGTCCCCTGAGCGACGGCAACGTCGTCAAGCGCGGCGACGTGGTGCGCATCGAGACCGGCGGAGGCGGCGGCTGGGGCCACCCCTTCGACCGCGAGCCCGAGCGCGTCGCCGCCGACGTGCGCGGCGGCTTCGTGAGCCGGACGAGCGCAGAGGCGCACTACGGCGTGGCCCTCACCGAGACCAACAGGGTGGATGCCGCCGCCACGCAGCGGCTGCGTGCCGAGAGGCCGCCGGCCAAGCTGTTCCACCGCCACGGCTACCACGAGGCGCTCGCCTGATGGCCGCTGCAAAGAGAAGCCGCGGCGTCATCATCGGCGTCGATACCGGGGGCACCTTCACCGACGTGACGCTGCTCGACCCGGCGACGGGCCGGGTCTGGACCGCCAAGACGCCCTCCACCCCCGACGACCCCTCGCGCGGCTTCGGCGAGGGCCTGTCCGAAATTCTGAAGGCGTCGGGGCTGGCGGGGACCGACGTGGCCAGGGTGCTGCACGGCACCACCATCGCCACCAACCTGATCCTGGAGGGCAAGGGCGCGCCGGCCGCTCTGATCACCACGGCGGGCTTCAAGTACGTGCTCGAGATCGGCCGGCAGGACGTGCCGCGCCGGGCGAGCCTGTTCGCCTGGGTCAAGCCGAAGCGTCCGGTGCCGCCCGAGCGCATCTTCGAGGTCGGCGGGCGCATCGGGCCCGACGGGGAGGAGCTCGAGCCGCTCGACGAGGCCCAGGTGCGCGCCGCCGCCAGGGCCATCGCCGGTCAGGGGGTCGCCTCGGTCGCCGTCGTGCTGCTGCACAGCTACGCCAACCCGGCGCACGAGCGCCGCGTCGGCGCCATCCTGGCCGAGGAGCTGCCGGGCACGCTCGTGTCGCTGTCGAGCGAGGTGCTGCCGGTGTTCCGCGAGTACGAGCGGAGCATGACCACCATCCTGAACGCCAGCGTCATGCCGGTGGTGGCGGCCTACGTGGCGCGGCTCGACGAGCGCATCGCCGCCCAGGGCATCGCCGCCCCGCTCCTGCTGATGAAGTCGAGCGGTGGCGTCACCAGCACGCGCAGCGTGCGGCGCGCGCCGGTCCAGACGGCGCTGTCCGGCCCGGCCGCCGGCGCCGTCGGGGCGGCCTACGTCGGCGCCGGCTGCGGCCACGCCAATCTGATCGGCATCGACATCGGCGGCACCTCCGCCGACATCAGCCTGATCGACAGGGGCGAGCCCGGCCTCACCACCAACGGCCGCGTCGGCGACTGGCCGGTGGGCCTGCCCATCATCGACATCGTCACCATCGGCGCGGGCGGCGGCTCGATCGCCCGCGTCTCGGACACGGGGGCGCTGAGCGTGGGGCCCGAGAGCGCCGGTGCGGTTCCGGGCCCCGTGTGCTACGGCCGCGGCGGGGTGGAGCCGACCGTGACGGACGCCCACCTCGTGCTCGGCCACCTGCCGCCCTACCTGCTCGGCGGCCGCTTCAAGCTCGACGCGCAGGCTGCGCGCGAGGCCGTGCGGGGCCGCGTCGCCGAGCCGCTGGGCCTGAGCGTGGAGGCCGCCGCCCGCGGCATCCTCGCCATCGTCGACAACAGCATGGTCGGTGCCATCCGCGTGGTGTCGGTGGAGCGGGGCCACGACCCGCGCGACTTCTCGCTGCTGCCCTTCGGCGGCGCCGGCCCGCTGCACGCGGCGGCGCTGGCGCGTCTGCTCGGCATGCCCACCATCGTCGTGCCGCCGGGGCCGGGCGTGCTCTCAGCGCTCGGGCTGCTGGTCTCCAACCTCAAGGCCGAGTTCGCGCGCACCTGCCTGCAGAAGGCAGGGGCCGTCGACGTCGCGGCCATTGCCCGCGTCTTCGCCGAGCTCGAGGCCGATGCGCGAGCCTGGCTCGATGCCGAGGCGGTGCCGGCCGAGGCGCGCCGCATCAGCTGGCACGCCAGCCTGCGCTACCGCCACCAGGGCTTCGAGTTGAGCGTGCCGTGGGCGGGCCGGGACGCCGGGCCGGCCGCGGTCGAGGCGACGGTGGCGGCCTTCCACCGCCTGCACGAGCGGCTCTACACCTTCGCCCAGGAGGATACGCCGGTCGAGATCGTCACCTTGCGCGTGGACGCGGCGGGCGTCTTTCCGCAGCCGGCCATGCGCGAGCTGCCGCCCGCCGGCCCGATCGGGGAGGCGCGCATCGGCATGCAGACGCTGCACCTGGAGACGGGTCCCGCCCAGGCCCCCGTCTATGCGCGCGAGAGGATCGGAGCCGGCGCCCGCATCGAGGGTCCGGCCATCCTCACCCAGCTCGATGCCACCACCCTGCTGCTGCCCGGGCAGCTGGGCGAGACCGACCGCTTCGGCAACCTGATCGTCCGCTCTGCGGCCTGAGATGCGCACGATGTGCCGCTCCCCCCTCCAGGGGAGGCGCGTTCGGTGCCTGGCCGCTGCCCGGACTCAGCCGTCGAGCTGCCAGCGGCCGTCGGGGAGGCGGCAGGCGATGCCCTCGGCGCGGCCGGTGGCGGTGCCGACCGTCATGATGAGCAGGATGTGGCGGCAGACCCGGCCGGCGGCGTCCTTGAACGACGTGGTGGGCTGCACGACGCCGCTCAGGCGCCCGTGCTGGCGGCGCCAGACGTAGGCGCTGCCGTCGCCGACCTCGGTCAGCGCCACGCG
>DASRDL010000277.1:0-2925 GCA_035652635.1 Hyphomicrobiaceae bacterium
CTATGCCGCCGCCAAGGCCCGCGGCTTCGACTTCCTCGACGCACCCGTATCCGGCGGCCAGGCCGGCGCGGTGAACGGCGTGCTCACCGTCATGGTGGGCGGCGACCAGGCCCCCTTCGACAAGGCCAAGCCCGTCATCGACAACTTTGCGCGCATGGTGACGCTGATCGGCCCCTCTGGCTCCGGCCAGCTCACCAAGATGGTCAACCAGGCCATCGTCGCCATCACCGTGCAGGGCGTGTCCGAGGGCCTCGCCTTCGCGCAAAAGGCCGGCCTCGACATTCCCAAGGTGATGGAGACGATCTCCAAGGGTGCCGCCCAGTCCTGGCAGATGGACAACCGCTGGAAGACCATGAACGAGGGCAAGTTCGACTTCGGCTTCGCGGTCGACTGGATGCGCAAGGACCTCGGCATCATCCTCGACGAGGCCAAGCGCAACGGCGCCAACATGCAGGTGGCAGCCCTGATCGACACCTTCTACGCCGACGTGCAGAAGATGGGCGGCGGCCGCTGGGACACCTCGAGCCTGATCGCCCGGCTGAACAAGAAGTAGCGGCGCTGCGCGCTACGCGCGCCGGCCGGGATGACGGTTCGCCCGCAGATCGGCCAGCGCCTCGGGCGTGTCGACATCGAAGAAGATGGCATCGGTGGCGAGGTCGACCTCGCGCACTCTGGCGGCATGGGTCGCAAGCAGCCGCCGCGCGCCGGCGTCGCCGTCGAGGGCCAGCATCCCGGCAAACAGCGCGCGCGGCCACAGCACCGGGTTGCCGCGGCGGCCCTCGTGCGTCGGCACGACGACCGCGCTGCCGCCCGATGCGGCGAAAGCCGCACTCAGACGGTCGAGATGCTCGGAGGTGACGCGCGGCATGTCGCCCAGCACCACGAGCACACCGTCGGCATCCGAGGGAACCGCCCGGAGGCCGGCCTTGAGCGAGGTTGCGAGCCCCTGCGCAAAGTCGGGGTTGGCGACGCATTTGACCTCGAGGCCTGCCAACGCCGCGCGCACCTCGTCTGCCTGGTGGCCCGTGACCACCAGCACGGGTCGCGCGGCGCTCGCCAGCACCGCCTGCGCCACCACGCGCACCATCGGTGCGCCGCCGACGTCGGCCAGCAGCTTGTTCGCCCCCATGCGCGTCGAGCGCCCGGCGGCCAGGATGATGGCGGCGACAGTGGGCTTGCTCACGGCGCGCCTCGCTGATTGAACAACACATTCCTCGGGCGTTTGCGGTCGCGCGTGCGGTAGACGCCGAAGTGCTGGTCCAGTGTGGCGACCGATACGATGCCGCGCCGCTCGCACATGGCGAGCAGCGGGGCATCGGCGAAACCGCCAGGGTCCCGGGGACAGAGTATTTCACAGCCACGGCAGATGGTGTAGTGGACTTGCCGAGATGCGCCCGTCCCCGCACCGCTTCTGCGTCGCCCCGATGATGGATTGGACGGACCGGCATTGCCGGTTCTTCCACCGGCTCATGTCGGCGCGGGCGCGGCTCTATACCGAAATGGTGACGGCCGAGGCAATCCTGCGCGGGGATCGCGAGCGGCTGATCGGCTTCAGCCCAGAGGAGCACCCGGTCGCCCTGCAGCTCGGCGGCGCCGACCCGGCCCGCCTCGCCGAGGCCGCCGCCATCGGCGAAGAGAGGGGCTACGGCGAGATCAACCTCAACGTCGGCTGCCCATCGGACCGCGTGCAGGAGGGCCGCTTCGGTGCCTGCCTGATGGCCGAGCCCGACCTCGTGGCGCGGGCGGTGGCCGCCATGCGGGCGCGCGTGGCCGTGCCCGTCACCGTTAAGTGCCGCATCGGCATCGACGACCAGGACAGCGAGGCCGACCTCGAGCGGTTCATCGCGGCGGTGGCGGACGCCGGCTGCCGCACCTTCATCGTGCACGCGCGCAAGGCCTGGCTGCAGGGCCTGTCGGCCCGGGAGAACCGCGAGCTGCCGCCGCTCGAGTACGCACGCGTGCATCGCCTCAAGGCCGCGCACCCCGAGCTCGAGGTCGTCATCAACGGCGGCATTGCCTCGCTCGCGGAGGCTGAGGCGCACCTCGCCCACGTCGACGGCGTGGCGCTCGGCCGCGCCGCCTACCACGATCCCTATCTGCTGGCCGAGGTCGATCGGCGGCTGTTCGGCGACAGCGCGCCGGCGCCGAGCCGCCGCGCGGTGCTCGAGGCGCTGATCCGCTACGCCGAGCGGCACCTGCGGCAGGGCGGTCGGCTCAACAACATCGCCCGGCACATCCTGGGCCTCTACCACGGCCGGCCCCGGGCGCGCGCCTTCCGTCGCCACCTCTCCGAGCACGCGCCCCGCGACGGTGCCGGCATCGAGGTGCTCCACGAGGCCCTGCGCATCGCCGAAGGGGAGGCCGACGCGCCGGCCAGGGGTCAGACCCCTCGGCAATCCGTCACGGCATGAGCAGCAAGGTCGCGGCGAGGGGTCTGACCCCTGGCCGGACCCCGGGGCCGGTTTGACCGCGCCTCGCCGCGGTGCTCTACATTTGCGCCATGACGCGGCGAACCACGGCGTGGATGCTCCTGGGCCTGGCACTCGTGCTGGGCACTCCGGCCGGCGTACGCGCCGCCGAGCCCGGAGCTCTGCCTCCGCCGGTCGGCCCCGTTGCACCGCGCATCGAGCCGGTCCGCGACGAGGACGGGCTCTACCATCAGCGCTGGTTCCATCTCTCCTTCCTCGACCTGCGCGAGGACTTCAAGGAGGCCCAGGCGGCGGGCAAGCGCTTCGCCGTGCTGTTCGAGCAGCGCGGCTGCCCCTACTGCACCCGCATGCACACCGAGGTGCTGGCCCAGCGCTACATCAACGACTACGTGCGCGAGAACTTCACGGTCCTGCAGCTCGACCTGTGGGGAGCGCGCGACGTCACCGACTTCGACGGCACCGTGCTGTCCGAGCGGGCGCTGGCCGAGCGCTGGGG
>DASRDL010000278.1:0-4362 GCA_035652635.1 Hyphomicrobiaceae bacterium
GTGTTCCTGAGCGACACCGAGCTCACGCGCCACTGGCTGCAGGAGCTGCAGGACATGGGGGTGAGGGTGTCGCTCGACGACTTCGGCACCGGCTACTCGAGCCTCGCCTACCTGCACAGCTATCCGCTGAACAAGGTGAAGATCGACCGGTCGTTCCTGCAGGGCGTGGACAAGAGCCAGCGCTCCCTCAACCTGCTTTACGGGGTGGCCCGGCTCAGCGCCGATCTCGGCATGGCGGTGGCCGTCGAGGGCATCGAGACTGCCGGCCAACTCAGCCTCGTTGCCCGCGAGCGCAACGTCGACGAAGTGCAGGGTTATCTCATCGGTGCGGCCATGCCCGCCGAGGACATCCGCGCCATGCTGCTCTCGCCGGTCGCGGCCATCAGCAAGGTCGCCTGAAGGCGCGCCAATCGTCCGCCATCCCTGGGTTGGGCACCGGCGCGGCAGCAACCTCACTTGCCCTGCGGCTGATAGGCCCTCAGGCGTTCGCCCGCCTTGCCGTAGACGAGCGACTCGATCTCGCTCCTCTCCACACCAATATCCTGCAGGGTGCGGTCGTCGAGGCCGTGCAGCAGCGCCACCGTGCTCCTGCGCGCCCTGGCGGCCCAGAAGGCGCTCCACCAGCGCTTGAGCAAGTCGCCGGCGGCGCGCCCGGTCGACTGGGCCCCCGGACGGTGGCGGCCTCTCAGTATGGTTGCACTCGATGCCATGGATCTCTC
Source organism: Hyphomicrobiaceae bacterium (assembly GCA_035652635.1). Classification (GTDB taxonomy): domain Bacteria; phylum Pseudomonadota; class Alphaproteobacteria; order Rhizobiales; family Hyphomicrobiaceae; genus AWTP1-13. The sequence goes on from DASRDL010000278.1 coordinate 720, forward strand.
CCGTAGGTTGCACCTCCCCGCCGCAGGCCGGCGGGGAGGGGTCGTCGATGGTTGGGGACTCAGCGGCGGGCAGCGGCGGCGCCCACGGCGCCGGCAGGCGGCGCCGGTGACTTGCGGGTGCGCCGAAACAGCGAGGCCAGGATGCGGCGGAGGGCAACGGCCCGCTCGTGATGAGCTCGGCGGATCGCGGCAGCGATCTCCTCGGGGCTCGGTGCCGGGTCTGGTGAGAGGAGGCGACTCATTTGAGCAATCCTCAGCTTTTGTGCTTCTCTTCACCGGTAGATGGGTTGATTTTCTCGATATAACAAACGACAATATCTTTCCGCACGCATGAGGTAAGCTAAAACATCCGGATGCGCCGTCCCCTACCTCCGTTGAACGCGCTGCGGGCCTTTGAAGCCACCGCCCGCCATGCCAGCTTCTCCAAGGCGGCTGCCGAGCTCAACGTCACGCCGGCGGCGCTCAGCCACCAGATCAGGGGCCTCGAGGATCTGCTCGGTCTCAAGCTGTTCCACCGCCGCGCGCGCGCCATCGAGCTGACCGAGGCGGCGCGCATCCTCTATCCCGGCATCCGGACCGGCTTCGAGAGCTTGCGCACCGCCGTCGAGCTGCTCGACCGCGGCCGGCAGGACCGTGTGCTGGTGGTGAGCGCCTCGCCAGGGTTGACGGCCAAATGGCTGGTGCCGCGCATCTACCGCTTCCTGGAGCAGTATCCCGACATCGACACACGCATTTCCGCCAGCACCGCGTATTCGAATTTCACCACGGATGGCGTCGACATCGGCATCCGGCTGAGCTCCGGCGCGCACCCGGAGCTCTACGTCGAGAAGCTGGCCGACGAATGGATGCTGCCTTTGTGCAGCCCGCGTCTGCTCGAGGGCGAGCACCCTCTGCGGTCGCCGCACGACCTGCCGCACTTTCCCCTGATTCAGATCGACCTGCCGGGCCTGGTGCCGAGCTGGGACGACTGGCTGCGGCTGGCCGGCGTCGACGGCATCGACACCTCTCGGGGCCTGCGCCTCAACGTCGCCGACCATGCGCTCGACGCCGCGAGCGAAGGGGCCGGCGTGGTTCTTGGCTACAAGCTGGTGGCCTCGCACGACATCGCGCTGGGCCGTCTCGTCTCCCCGTTCGGACCGGAGCTGCCGCTGCCGGGCCGCTCCTACCATTTCGTCTGCGCCCAGGGCCAACAGCGCCGTCCGCAGATCAAGGCGTTCCGCGACTGGCTGTTCGCCGAGATCGCCGATACGTTCGCCAGGATGAAGCCCGCGCCGACCGGCGGCGGGCTGGTAGCGCCGGCTGCGACGCCCGATGCGGTGTCCCCGCCGCGCGAGCCCGCCAGGAAAAAGAGGGCTTAGGAGGGAGTGACCCGTGCGCACCCATCGCATCGCCGCCATCCCCGGTGACGGCATCGGCAAGGAGGTCATCGCCGCGGGGGTGGAGGTGCTCGAGGCGTGCGCCGCGCGCGACGGCGGCTTTGCCGTCGCCTTCGACCACTTCGACTGGGGCTCGGAGCGCTACAAGCGCACGGGAGCCTTCATGCCCGCCGACGGCCTCGACCTCATCAGGCACCACGATGCCATCCTGTTCGGCTCGGCCGGCGTGCCGGACGTGCCCGACCACATCACGCTCTGGGGCCTGCGGCTCGCCATCTGCCAGCCCTTCGACCAGTACGCCAACGTGCGCCCCACCCGTATCCTGCCCGGCATCGTGAGCCCGCTCAGGGCGGTGAGCGGGCCGGAGCTCGACTGGGTGATCGTGCGGGAGAACTCGGAGGGCGAGTACGCCGGCGTCGGCGGGCGCGTGCACCGCGGGCTGCCCGAGGAGGCCGCCACCGACGTTGCCATGTTCACGCGCGCCGGGGTGGAGCGCATCATGCGCTTTGCCTTCCGGCTCGCCCGCTCGCGTCCGCGCAAGCTCCTGACGGTGGTCACCAAGTCGAACGCCCAGCGCCACGGCATGGTGCTGTGGGACGAGATCGCGGCGCAGGTCGCGCGCGAGTTTCCGGACGTGACCTGGGACAAGATGCTGGTCGACGCCATGACCATGCGCATGGTGCAGCGGCCGGCCAGCATCGACACCATCGTCGCCAGCAACCTGCACGCCGACATCCTGTCCGACCTCGCCGCGGCGCTGGCCGGCTCGCTCGGCATCGCGCCGACGGCCAATCTCAACCCCGAGCGCAAGTTCCCTTCAATGTTCGAGCCGATCCACGGCTCGGCTTTCGACATCATGGGGCGCGGCATCGCCAACCCGATCGGCACCTTCTGGTCGGGCGTGATGCTGCTCGAGCACGTGGGCCAGCCGGCAGCCGCCCAACGCCTGATGCGCGCCATCGAGCGCGTCACCGCCGAGCCGTCGCTGCACACGCCCGACCTCGGCGGCAAGGCCACCACCGCGCAGGTGACGCAGGCAGTGACAGAGGCGGTGCTGGGGGACAATCGGTAGGCCCAAAGTCTGGCGCAATAGGCCTCAGTCGTATTGCGGCGAGCGCGTCTGCGGCTTCCCTGGCCAAACGGTGTGATACGGCGTCGCCTCTCGCACCCTACGCCGCCAGCGCGTGCGACAGGTCGGCGACGAGGTCGTCCGGGTGCTCGATGCCGATGGAGAGGCGGATGGTGGTGTCGCCAACGCCGATGCGGGCCCGCACGTCGGCCGGAACCCCGGAATGCGTCGTGGTGCCGGGATGGCAGGCGAGCGACTCCGTCCCGCCCAGGCTCACCGCCAGCTTGATGATCTGCAGCCGGTTGAGGCAGGCGAAGGCCTCTGCCAGCCCGCCCTTGATGTCGAACGAGAAGGTCGATCCGGGCGCGCTGCACTGCACACGATAGACCGCGCTCTGCGGCGCATCGGCGGACAGGAAGGGCAGGTAGTGCACCTTGGCCACCCTCGGGTGGTCGCGCACGAACTCGGCCATGATGCGCGCATTGCTGTTGGCGCGCTCCATGCGCAGGGCCAGCGTCTCGAGCGAGCGGCCGATCATCCAGGAGGAGTGCGGATCGAGCTGCGTGCCGACGGCGCCGCGCAGCAGCCGGATGGGCTTCAGCAGTGTCTCGCTGCCGAGCGCGGCGCCGGCGATCAGGTCCGAGTGCCCGCCGACGTATTTGGTGAGCGAGTACACCGACAGATCGGCTCCAAGCGCCAGGGGGCGCTGGAAGACAGGGCCGAGCAGCGTGTTGTCGCAGATGATGACGGGGCGATGGCCCTGCCGCGCCTCGATCTCGCCCGCGATGCGGGCGACGAGCTTGATGTCGACCAGCGTGTTGAGCGGATTGGAGGGCGTCTCGATCATGATCACCGATACGCGCCCCTTGGCCTCGGCGTCCCTCGCCGCCGCCTGCAGGCCCGCCTCGTCCACGCCGTCGGCGAACCCGACCGCAGCGATGCCGTAGGCCGTCAGCGTGCGCGAGATCAGCGTCTCCGTGCCGCCGTAGAGCGGCTGCGAGTGCAGGATGGCATCGCCGGGCCTGGCGAAGGTGATGATGCTGGTCGCGATCGCCGACATGCCGGACGAGAACAGGATGCACGCCTCTGCGCCTTCGTAGGCGGCCAGGCGATCCTCGACGATCTCGCTGTTGGGGTGGTTGAAGCGCGAGTAGACGAGCCCGGCGGCGGTTCCCGTCGGCGGCTCGCGGCGCCCGGA
>DASRDL010000279.1:0-19797 GCA_035652635.1 Hyphomicrobiaceae bacterium
CGCCTCGGGCCCCGCCGCCTCCACCGTGCCGGCGATCTCGTGGCCCAGGGTGAACGGCATCGGCCGGTTGCCGCGCACGTCGAGCTTGTTGCCCCCGCCCAGATCGAAGTAGCCGTCCTGCAGGTGGATGTCGGAGTGGCACACGCCGCAGTGGGTCACTTTGAGCAGCACCTCGCTGCCTTTGGGGCTCGGCGTCGGCGCCTCGGTGGCCTCGAGCGGCTTGCCGTAGTCGACGAGCGATTGGCGGTGCATGCGGGCCTCCTCCTGGCATCTCCTGGACTGCGCCGCGGCAGCCTAGCAGATGTTGGCGGCAACGCACGAGAGCATCCCTGCAGCCCGTCGCTGCCCTCCGAAATCCGGCAAAAAGAGGACCTGCCCGAAGATCGCTCTTGGCAGCGGACTCCGGAGCGGCTGTAATGGCGGCAAGTTGCCGTGCAAGTGATGTTGACGGAGGCCTCGCAGACTGTTTTGCGCAGGCGTAGGCGCAGCTGAACCAATTGGATGAATCGATATGCCGATGCCTGCTTTCCCCACCATCGTCGTGCCCGGCATAACGGGCACCTATCTGCAGGACGACTACCCGCTTCCCGCCGAGACCGTGTGGTCCGTGCTTCGCCGCGACTACGAACGCATCGCACTGCACCCGGACAACACGCGGCTCGAGGCGCTCGAGCCGGCGCGCGTCATTCCGGGACAGGCATTCGAGGTCGCCTACAAGGAGCTGATCAACGAGCTGCGGCACAACCTCAGTCTCAGGGAAGACCAGCCCGTGCCGGTCTTCGCCTTCGGCTACGACTGGCGGCAGCCGATCGAGGTTGCTGAAGCGCAGCTCGGCCAATTCATCGAGGAGGTCATCGAGCGCACCAAGCTCTTGCGGCACTACGATCGCGAGAACTATGCCGCAGACCCCAAGGTGAACCTGGTCGGCCATTCGATGGGAGGCCTCGTCATCGCCGGCTACCTGCACAGGACGGGACCGTCGCACAAGGTCCACAAGGTCGTGACGCTCGCCACTCCCTTCCAGGGCTCCTTCGAGGCTGTCATCAAGATCGCAACCGGCACGGCCAACCTCGGCCAGTCCGAGCCCAGCTCGCGCGAGCGCGAGGCCGCGCGCCTGACCCCGGCACTCTACCAGCTGTTGCCGAGCTTCGAGGACGGTCTCGAGGTCGAGGAAGGCCTGCCGCGCTCGCTGTTCGATCCCGGCATCTGGCAGCCCAGCATCGTCGAGACCATCAAGGAGTACATCCGACTGCACGGCCTCGACAGGACCGATCGTGATCGCCGGGCGCGCGAGCTGTTTGCCGGTCTGCTCAATGCGGCACAAACTCACAGGACGAGGATTGACAAGCTGAACTTGGCCTCCCTGAACATGGAACCGGCCCGCTGGCTGTGCGTCGTGGGCGTGGATTCCAACACGCGCGTCAAGCTCAAGGTCGTCAAGCGCGGGCGCGTTGCGGACTTCGAATTCCGCTCAGAGCATCGGCAGAACAAGTGGGGCGATCCGGACCCGGCGACGGGGCGACTGACCGGGGACGGCACGGTGCCATTCGAGGGCGCCGTTCCGACATTTCTGCCGCTGCAGAGCCTGGTGTGCGTGAAGTCGAGCGATTTCGGCTACTGGGAGGTGCAGGACCGCCTGTTCTCCGAGATCGCCGGCTTCCACGGCATCATGCCCAACATGGACATGCTGCATCGCCTGATCGTCACGCACCTCACCGGACGACCGGCGCGGCACGCCAACATCTGGGGGCGGCCGGCACCGGGCGTGAGCGACTGGGACCCGCCGATTCCCAACCTGGAGACCAAACCTTAGGCACCGGAGGCGGGCCCGCGGGCACCGCGGGCACCTCCTCCGCTAGCGCCCCACGAACTTCGGCAAGCGGCGCTGGTTGGTGGCGTCGACGCCTTCCTTGAAGTCGGCCGTCTTGCGCAGACGGGTCTGCTTCTCGAGCTCGATGTCGGTGGCGGCGCGCACCTTCTCGGCGAGCCCGGCGCGCAGGGTGGCGCGCGTCTCCATCACGCCCAGGGGCGCCGCCAGCGCGATCTCGGCGGCGAGCTTCTGCGCGGCGGCCCGCACCTCGGCCTGGGGCACGAGCACGTCGGCAAGCCCCATGCGGTAGGCCTCATCGCCCGGCACGCGGCGGCTCGTATAGAACATCAGCGCCGCCTTGGACGGGCCGATCAGAGCGGGCAATGTGTAGGTGAGGCCGAAGCCCGGATGGAAGCCGAGCCGCGTGAAGTTGGCCGAGAAGCGCGCCTCCGGGCAGGTGACGCGCAGGTCGGGCACCAGGGCGAGGCCGAGCCCGCCGCCCACGGCCGCGCCGTGGATGGCGCCCACCATGGGCTTCGCCGTGCGGAAGAGCCGCACGGCCTCGATGTAGAGGTGGCCCGCCTGGCCGGACTCCGACTTCTTGACCAGAACGTTCTGCACATCGGCCCCGTCGCCGAGCTTGGCGCCGGCGCAGAACGCGGTGCCCTGGGCGGCGAGCACAATGGCGCGGCAGGCCGCGTCCTTGTCGAGGGCCTCGCAGGCATCGGCGATCTGGCGGATGAGGTCGATGTCGAAGAAGTTGTGCGGCGGCCGCCGGATCTCGATGGTCGCCACCATGCTGTCCTTGTCGAGCTCGACGCCGATGTCCTTGAACGGGCCCATGTCAACTTCCTCCATAGCGGCGGTGGCCCTTCTCCCCTTGGGGAGAAGGTGCCCCGAAGGGGCGGATGAGGGGGCCTCTGGCCTGAGCGCAGAGGTCGCCCCTCACCAGTTCGGCCGAACGACTTGCGATCGCGCCATCAGGGTATCGATACATCGGGCGGCCGAGACACGCGACCGCAAGCCGTGGCCTCACGTCCTCTCCCCCGAGGGGAGAGGGTACGCGGAGCGATCCTGTCACCGTAGCCCCAGCCCGCGGGCGATGATGCCGCGCAGGATCTCCGTCGTCCCGCCCTGGATGGTGAGCTTGGGCGCGATCAGGGTGGCGTAGGCCAGCTGCTGCTCGAAGCTCGCGCGGTTGGCGGAAACCTCCTCCGCGAAGGCGGCGAGGTCGCGTGCCTTGTGCGGCAGCCGCTGCTCCCAGATGGTGCCCACGTCCTTGACGATGGCCGCCTCCACCACCGGCTCCTTGCCGGCGGCGAGCATGCCGGCGACCGATACCGACATACGCCTGAGCGCATGCACCTGCGCCACCAGCCGGCCGATGCCCTCCGCCCCGCGCACGTCGGGCTTGTCGCCCAGCACGCGCACGAGCTCGGTCAGCACGTAGAAGGTCTCGAGGAACCGCTCCGGCCCGCTCCTCTCGTAGGCGAGCTCGCTGGTGGCCTGCTTCCAGGCCCCGTCCACCTCGCCCAGCACGTGGTCGTCGGGCATGAAGGCGTCCTGGAACACCACCTCGTTGAAGTCGTGCTGGCCGGTCAGGTGCAGGATCGGGTTCACCGTGATGCCCGGCGTCTTCATGTCGACCAGGAACTGCGTGAGCCCGTGGCGGCGGTTCTCCTTGGTCGGCGGCGAGGTGCGGAACAGGCCGATCAGGTAGTGCGCCTGGTGAGCGTTGCTGGTCCACACCTTGGTGCCGTTGACGAGCCAGCCGCCCTTGGTCTTGGTGGCCTTGGTCTTGGCCGCGAACAGGTCCGAGCCCGAGCCCGGCTCGCTCATGCCGATGGCGAAGCACACCTCGCCCCGGCAGATGCGCGGCAGCACGTCGGCCTTGACGCGCTCGCTGCCGTATTTCAACAGCACCGGCCCGCTCTGGCGGTCGGCGACGAAGTGCAGCCGCACCGGCGCGTTGGCGACGCGGAACTCCTCGGTGACGACGTAGCGCTCGAGGAAGCTCCTCTCGCGCCCGCCGTACTTCTTGGGCCAGGTCATGCCGATCCAGCCCTTGGCGCCCACCTTGCGGCTGAACTCGGCGTTGTAGGTGCCGTCGATGCCGCCGGCGTCGGGGCTGAAGGTTCCGGCCTCGATCTCCTTGGCGAGGAAGGCGCGCACCTCCTTGCGCAGCTCCTGGCACTCGGGCGGCAGGCGGACTTGATCGAAGGTCAGCTCGGTTGTCATGTGCGTCTCTCACCTCGCCGCCAGCATGGGCCACAGGCCGTCGGCGCCCTTGGCGGCGACCAGCTGCCCCAGCTTCACTGCCCAGCGGCTCTCGTTGCCGAACTCGTCGCGCCAGGCCCACAGCCGGCGCGTGAAGCGGTGGAGAGTGTGCTCCTGGGTGAAGCCGATGGCTCCCAGAACCTGATGGGCGATGCCGGCTCCCTCGGTCGCCGCCTCGCCGACGCGGACCTTGGCCGAGGCCACCTCGAGGAACACGGCCTCGTCGAAGCCGTCGGCAGCGGCGATCGTATCGGCGGCCGAGCCGGCGGCGGCGACGGCGGCCGCCACCTCGCCGGCGAGGCGGGCGAGGTTGTGCTGCACGGCCTGGAACTTGGCGATCGGCCGCTCGAAGGCGACCCGCTCGTTGGCGTATCCCACGGCAAGATCGAGGATGGCCTCCAGCGCACCCGCCATCTGCATGGCGCGCACCGCCGCCCCCATCAGCAACAGGGCCCCGGCATCGAGGCCCGGCGGGGCGTCGGCGACCGCCAGCGGCCGCACCGCCTCCAGGGCCACGGCGTCGAGCGGGTCGCCGGCCAGACTGTGGCCCTCGCTCAGGCGCGCCCGCGACGTTTCCACCAGGGCCACCGCCGCGCTACCGGACGCCCGCTCCACGAGCAGTGCCAGGTGACCCGCATCGCGGGCGAAGGGCACCGCGCGCAGGCTGCCGCTGAGAGTGCCGCCGGCGCCCAGCGTCACCTTGTCGCCGTCACGGACGGGAGCGCAGGTCATGGCGCCCTTGGGGCAGGCGACGCCGGCGCGGGCGAGCAGCCAGCCGGCAAGCATCGTCTCCGCCAGCGGCACGGCCGCCGCAAACCGGCCCGCCTGCCGCAGCACGGCAAAGCCGTCGGCCATCTCGGCGCCCGCGCCACCCAGGGCGTCCGGCACCCAGGCGAGCGGCAGCCCGGCCTCCTCCAGGGCTGTCCAGGCCGGCGCCTTCCAGGCATCGCCCTTGGCCCGATTGACGGTTTGCGGATCGGCGACATCGCCCAGAATGCGCGCTGCCGTGTCGGCGACCAGAGAAGGACTGTCCATGCGAGAGAGATCCCCTTGCCCACTCACTCGGCGTATTTGAACACCATCTGGCCAGGCGGCGCCATCCCTTCGTCGCCGCGCGCCGGTGTTTGCCGGGCACGCACGATAGCTTAACTAAGGGGATGGCTTGACAGGCGGGCCATTTACCCGGACGCGAGACAAATGCACGAGCCATCACCGAGCCGCAGGCGGGAGCGAGTCGTACTGGTGCTGCAGGGCGGCGGCGCGCTCGGCGCCTATCAGGCCGGCGCCTACGACGCGCTGTGCGAGGCCGGGCAGACGCCGGACTGGGTCGCCGGCATCTCCATCGGCGCCATCAATGCCGCCATCATCGCCGGCAACCGACCGGACGACCGGCACGTCAAGCTCAGGAGTTTCTGGGAGCGCGTCTCCTCCCAGCTGCAGGGCGCGCCCTTTATCGACGGCACCCAGCCGCGCGAGGTCTTCAACTACCTGAGCGCGGCGTTCGTCTCCACGGTCGGCGTGCCGGGCTTCTTCGAGCCGCGCTTCCCTCCGCCGCAGCTCATGCCGCCCGGGTCGGCGGGAGCGCTCAGCATCTACGACACCGCCCCGCTCAAGGACACGCTGCTCGAGCTCATCGACTTCGACTATCTCAACCAGGGCCACGTGCGCCTGAGCGTCGGTGCGGTCAACATCCGCTCCGGCAACTTCGTCTATTTCGACTCCCACGATGTCCCGATCGGACCGGAGCACATCATGGCCTCCGGCGCCCTTCCACCCGGTCTGCCGCCCGTGGTGATCGAGGGCGAGGCCTATTGGGACGGCGGTCTCGTCTCCAACACGCCGCTGCAATACGTGCTCGACTTCACCGGCGAGCGGCAGGACATGCTGATCTTCCAGGTCGACCTCTTCAGCGCGCGCGGGGCGATGCCGCAGAACCTGTTCGACGTGGCCCAGCGCGAGAAGGAGATTCGCTTCTCCAGCCGCACCCGCCTCAACACCGACAGCTTCCTGGAGGCGCAGACCATGCGCCGCGCCATCCGCAACCTGCTCGACAAGCTGCCTCCCGAGCTGGGGGACGATCCCGACGTCCGCCTCTTGCGCAAGTCCAGCAGCGACGCCGCCGTCACCATCGTCCACCTGATCCACCGCAAGGCCGCCTACGAGACGCATGCGCAGGACTACGAGTACTCGCGCCTCTCCATGGAGGAGCATTGGCAGGCCGGCCGCAACGACGTCATCCGCACGCTGCGCCATCCCAAGTGGCGCAACCGCGAGATGCCGAGGCAGGGCGTGCAGGTGCTCGATCTGGCCGGCAACTGAGAGTGGCGCCGAGAGCGGAGGCAGGACCACGGATGCGCACTCTGTTGAGCTGGAGCAGCGGCAAGGACTCGGCCTGGGCGCTCGAGGTGCTGCGCCGGCGCGGCGATATCGAGGTGGCGGGCCTCGTCACGACCGTCAACGCCGCCTTCGACCGCGTGGCCATGCACGGCGTGCGCCGCGCCCTGGTCGAGGCGCAGGCGCGCGCTGCCGGCCTGCCGCTCAACGTGCTCGAGATCCCCCATCCCTGCCCCAATGCCGAGTACGAGCGCATCATGGGTGCGTTCGTGGCCGAGCAGGTGGCGGCCGGCGTGGAGGCGATGGCCTTCGGCGATCTCCATCTGGAGGACATCCGCCGCTACCGTGAAGCCAGGCTTGCCGGCACGGGGATGACCCCCCTGTTCCCGCTGTGGGGCATCGATACGGGCCAGCTCGCGCGCACCATGATCGACGGCGGGCTCGTGGCCCATGTCGCCTGCCTGGACCCGCGCAAGCTGCCGGAGCGTCTCGCCGGCCGCCGCTTCGATGCCGCGCTGCTCGCCGAGCTGCCGGCCGGCGTCGACCCGTGTGCCGAGAACGGCGAGTTCCACACCTTCGCGTGCGCGGGCCCGATGTTTCGGGCACCCATTGCGGTCACCCCGGGCGAGGTGGTGACGCGCGACGGCTTCGTGTTCTGTGATCTGCTGCCCGCCTGAGGTAGGGTGCGCGCTCCAGCATCGCCCCAACTCGAGCAATCAGGCCCGTCATGCGCATCGCCGGCATCGAAGCCATTGCCATCGACATCCCGCTCACGCGCAACTTCGGCGGCAGCACCTACGCCGTGCTCAAGCGCTCCACCGTCATCACCCGGCTGCGCACGCAGGAGGGCCTCGTGAGCGAGGTCTACAACGGCGACAACCGCGAGGCGGGCCCCGAGATCGTGCGCCTCATCCGCGGCGAGCTGGCGCCGCTCATCGAGGGCGAGAGCATCTTTGCAACCGAGCGCATCTGGACGAAGCTGTTCGCACTGGCGACGGCGGCGCGCGACCGCAAGACGCTGCTCGAGGCCATCGCCTGCATCGACTGCGCGGTGTGGGACGTGGTGGGCAAGGCCGCCGGCCGCAGCGTGCGCGAGCTCCTCGGCGGCTACACCGACAGGCTGCCGATCATCTCCATCGGCGGCTACTACATGGAGGGCAAGACGCTCGCCGACATCGGCCGCGAGATGGAGGCCTACCGACGGGCTGGGATGGCCGGCTGCAAGTTCAAGGTCGGCGGGCTCTCCCCGCAGGCCGATGCCGAGCGCGTGAAGGCCGCGCGCGCCGCCGCCGGCCCCGACTTCCTCATCGCCGTCGATGCCAACCGCGGCTGGAGCGCGGAGGACGCGATCGCCTTTGCGCGCCTGGTCGAGCCGCTGGACATCCGCTGGTTCGAGGAGCCCTGCCATTGGTACGACGACGCCGCGCTGATGGCGCGCGTGCGGGCACACACCTCCATCCCCATCACCGCCGGGCAGAGCGAGATCACGAGCCACGGCGTGCGCCGGCTGATCGACGCCGGCGCCGTCGACATCGTCAACTACGATGCCTCGGAAGGCGGCGGCGTCACCGACTGGCGGCGCGCGGCGGCCCTGTGCGCGACGGCCGGCGTGGCCGTGGCACATCACGAGGAATCGCAGATCGCCCAGCACCTCCTCTCGGCCATCCCCAACGGCCTCTGCATCGAGTGCTTCGCCGACCCGGAACGCGACCCCGTGTGGCAGCGCCTGTGGGTCAACCGGCCGCCCATCCGCGACGGCATGATGGCCGTATCGGCCGGCCCCGGCTTCGGCCTGGAGCTCGACGCCGCCATGATCGCGCGCTATCGCGTGACCTGAGCCCGAGGTGCCCCCGTGCCAGCAGACGCACAGACGCGGCCGCGCGTCGTCAGCCTGATCGCCAGCGCCACCGAGATCGTCTGCGCGCTGGGCTGCCGCGACCTGCTGGTCGGGCGCAGCCACGAATGCGACTTCCCCGCCGATGTCCTGGCGCTGCCGGCCCTGACGGCGCCCAAGTTCAAGGTCGAGGGGACGAGTGCCGAGATCGATGCGCGCGTGCGCGCCATCGTGCGCGACGGGCTCTCGGTCTACCGCGTCGATGCCGAGGCGCTGGCGGCGCTCACCCCCGACGTGATCGTCACCCAGGACCACTGCCAGGTGTGCGCCGTGAGCCTCGCCGACGTGGAGGCCGCCACCTGCACGTGGATCGGCCGTCCGGTCGCAACCGTCTCGCTCAAACCCGACAGTCTGGCCGACGTCTATGCCGATATGGCCCGTGTCGCGCGGGCGCTGGGCGTGGAGGAGGCCGGCCGAGCGCTGGTGGCAGACATGCAGCGCCGGCTCGCCGCCGTGGCCGCGCGCGTCGCCGGACGTGCCCGGCCGCGCGTCGCCTTCATCGAATGGGTGGAGCCGCTGATGGCCGGCGGCAACTGGATGCCGGAGCTGCTCGAATTGGCCGGCGGCCACAACCTGTTCGGCCGCGCCGGCCAGCACTCCGACTGGATGCAGTGGGACGAGCTGGTGGCCGCCGCGCCGGAGGCGATCATCGTCGCGCCCTGCGGCTACGGGCTCGAGCGCTGCCTGGAGGAGCTGCCGCTGTTGCAGGCGAAGCCGGGCTGGGCCGACCTGCCGGCGGTGCGCGAGGGCCGGGTCTACTTCGCCGACGGCAACGCCTACTTCAACCGCCCCGGACCGCGCCTCGCCGACAGCGCCGAGATGCTCGCCGAGATGCTGCACCCGGAGGTGGGCGGACGGCAGCATGACGAGCGGGCATGGGTGCGCCACCCATCTCCTTCTCCCCACTCTTCAGTGGGGAGAAGGAGCGGTCAGGCCGCCTCCGCCCCGTAGTAGAGCATGGCCACGTGCTCGGCCTCGGCGAAGAACAGCCATCGCTCGACGAGAAGGCCGGCCGTCGTCGATGCCACCGCCAGCAGGCTGGCGGGCACGGCGAGGCCCGGCGCCTGCGACAGGAGCACGAGCAGGATCGGCAGCCAGAACGCCAGCGCGAGCGCCAGCCGGCGCAGCTTCAGCGCGTGCTTGCGGGCAACGGAATAGCCCATCTCGCGCATGATGTAGTTGGGCTCGGTGTGGGGCGGCTCCAGGGCGCGCACCTTGCCGAGCCGGCCGAGCCCCGTCGCCGTCTCGATGGTGTGCTCGCGGGCCTCGCCGTCGATCCTGAGCCAGTAGGCCCACTTCAGGATCGCCGAGATCGCGAGACACGCTCCGGCGAGCCACGCCGGCCAGGTCATGCGCCAGCCGAACAGGACGAGCAGCAGGTGAAGCAGCAACGCGCCGCTCGCGAGCCCGAGGGCGATGTAGATCGGCATCGTCAGCGGCTGGCGCCATTGGCGGACGGTGGAGAGCGAGGCGTAGATCATGCCGGTGGTGAGGAGCGTGAGCACGGCGCACACGGCCGTCAGCCAGGCCATGAGCGCGAAGAAGCCGTCGGCGCGCTCCAGGAAGACCCAGCCGATGGCGGTGAGCGCTGCCGGCACGCAGGTCGCAACCGCCATCACGCCCTCGCGCGACAGCCACGAGGTGCGCCATTGCGAGAAGGCGCGCCACGCCCGCTCGGGCCGCCCCAGGTGAGCGGTGGAGACGAGGAGACCGCCGCCGAGCAGCAGGAACCCCAGCGCGAAGCCGCCAAGCCCGAGCCAGCGCTCCGTCGGCACGGCGCCCGCGGCGCCGAGTAGCGCCAGCCAGGCGATGAGCCCGAGCCCGGCGCCGGAGGCCGTCGTGAAGACGATGACGGAATAGGCTGGATGCATCGTTGTCGCCTACCGAGCCGCAGGTCCCCTCTCCCCGCAAGCGGGGAGAGGGAGACAAGCCCACCACTGGTCGGAGACGATCAGCCGACGCGGCATGCGCCGAAGGCTCGCAAACCAGGTCTTCACGACAGCACCCGATCGACCCAGGCGAATAGGCGCTCGGCAGCGCCGGCAGCAGGCGCAGCGGCTTCCGTCGAGGCTGCACCGGCCGCCTGATGGCGCCCGTCGCGCTGGGGACGCGGCGGCAGATACTTGTTGACGGGCTTGTAGCCGAGCTCAGGCATAAGGTCGTAGCCGCCGCGCTCGGCCACCAGCCGGGACACGGAGCTGGCCGGATCGCCGAGGTCGCCGAAATGCCGCGCACCGGTAGGGCAGGCGCGCACACAGGCCGGAATGCGGTCCTCCTCTGGCAGATGCGTGTTGTAGATGCGGTCGACGCACAGCGTGCACTTCTTCATGACGCCGTGGTCGTAGTCGTACTCGCGCGCGCCGTAGGGGCACGCCCACGAGCACAGCTTGCAGCCGATGCACGTATCCGGATCGACCAGCACGATGCCGTCCTCGGCGCGCTTGTAGGAGGCGCCGGTGGGACAGACGGTGACGCACGCCGGCTCCTCACAGTGCAGGCACGAGCGCGGGAAGTGCACGGTGCGGCCGGCAGCGCCCTCGCCGGCCTCGTAGCCGTGCACGCGGTTGAGCCATACCCCGTGCGGGTCGGCGCCGTAGGGGTCGTGGTCGCTGAGCGGCGCGGAGTAGCCGCCCGTGTTCCATTCCTTGCAGGAGGTGGCACAGGCCTGGCAGCCGACGCAGGTGTCGAGGTCGATGACGAGGCCGAGCTTTCGGGCCGTGGCTTGGGGGAGGGCGGTCACGGGGTCAGACCCCTTGCGGTGGCCTTGGCGGACGAGTTGACAGGTCGAGGCAAGGGGTTTGACCCCGGTCGTGCAAGCGGCGCGAGGCGCGGTGAGGTCTCGTGCGCCTCCCAAGGCGCGGCCTTCTCGATGCGCACCTTGAGGTCGTACCAGGCCGCCTGGCCGGTGACGGGATCGCTGTTGGAGTAGCGATAGCCGCCGGCCTGCTCGGGCAGGAGCTCGGCGATGAGATGGTTGAGGAGAAAGCCGCGCGTCGCCTCGGGCGCCTTGCTGTCGAGCCCCCAGGCGCCCGCGCGCTTGCCGATGGCATTCCAGGTCCACACCGTGTCCGGGTTGACGCCCTCCATCAGCCGCACCTGCGCCTTGACGCGGCCGATGGGGCTCACGATCCACACCCACGCATCGTCCTCGATGCCGAGCGCATTCGCTCGGGCGCGGCTCATGTAGAGGCGGTTGGCACCGAGGATCTGCCGGAGCCACGCATTCTGCGAGCCCCAGCTGTGATACATGGCCATGGGCCGCTGCGTGATGGCATGCAGCGGAAAGCCCTCGGCGCTGCCGGCATCGCCCGTCGCCGGATACCAGAAGGGCAGCGGGTCGAAATAGGTCTCGATGCGGGCGCGGTGCTGCTCGGGCGGGCGCAGAGGACCATGACCACGCGCGGCGAGCCGCATCTTCTGCATCGGCTCGCTGTAGAGCTGGAAGATCGCCGGCGTGGGCGTGAGGCGGAAGCCCTTGTCGAGGGCCCACTCGATGTAGTCGCGGTTGACGTGGCGGTAGAAGCGCATGTGGTCGGGCAGGTGATGGGCGTGGAAGCACCCATGTGCGATGTACTGCTCGAGCTGGCGCGGGTTCACCTCGCCCTTGGCAAAGTCGCCGCCGTTGCGTCCGCGATGGCCGGCGAGCGGGCCGATGCCCGGCCGGCGCTCGTGATTGACGAGGTAGTCGGGGTAGCCGCCGGGAAACTTGGGGCTGCCGTCCTCCTTCACCATGCCGGGCAGCTTCAGGCGCGCGCCGAGCTCGAGCAGCACGTCCTGGAAGGGCCGCACGTCGCGGTCGGGCGCCACCACCGGCTGGCGGATGCAGTCGGCCGGAGCGTCGGGCTCGGAGATCGGCCGGTCGAGCAGCGAGATGCAGTCCCACCGCTCCAAGTAGGTGGTGTCGGGCAGGATCAGGTCGGCGTAAGGGACGGTCTCGGAGAAGTAGGCGTCCGAGTAGATCACCTTGGGGATCTTGTACTCGCCGGTCGCCTCGTCCTTCTCGGTCAGGTGTGCCAGCGTGGCGGGCAGGTTCATCGCCGAGTTCCAGCCCATGTTGGCCATGTACATGAACAGGACGTCGATGGGGTAGGGATCGCCGCGCGCGGCGTTGGCGATCACCATGTGCATCATGCCGTGGGCGGCGAACGGCGCCTCCCAGCTGAACGCCTTGTCGATGCGCTGCGGCGTGCCCTCGGCATCGACGAGGAGGTCGTCGGGGCTCGTAGGAAAGCCGAGATGCGGACCCGGTAGCGGCTTGCCCGGCTGCACGTCGCCGGGCTTGCCGCGCGGCTTGAGGAACGGTGGGGAGAGCTTGGGATAGGGCGCTTTGTAGCGGAAGCCGCCGGGGCAATCGATGGAGCCGAGCAGGATCTGCAGGAAGTGCAGGATGCGGGCCGTATGGAAGCCGTTGGCGTGGGCGGAGATGCCGCGCATGGCGTGCATGCCGACGGGGCGTCCCCTGGTCTTCTCATGCCGCCGCCCGAACCAGTCGGTCCACGGGATGTCGAGGGCGATCTCCTCCTCGAAGGCGGCGTGCGCCAGCTCGGCGGCGATGCGGCGGATGGTGGCGGCAGGGACCCCGGTGACCTCTGCCGCACGCTCGGGCGCGTAGTCGGGACCGAGGAAGCGCTCGGCGATCAGCTGGAATACCGGCACCGCCTGGCGCTTGTCGGGGAGGGTGAACGTGCCGGAGAGGGCCGGCGCCAGGTCGGCGGCGAGCCCGCTCGCGAGCTGGCCCCGGCCCTTGTCGAAGACAAGCGGGTTCCCCTTCTCGTCGCGGGCGAAGAGGCCGTCGTCGGCAGCACCCGGATCCCGGATCACCAGCCAGGGCGCGTTGGTGTAGCGCACCAGGTAGTCGACATCGATCCGCTGCGTGGCCAGCAGCTCGTGGATCAGCGCGCCGGCGAACAGCCCGTCGGTGCCGGGCCTGATACCGATCCATTCGTCGGCAATGGCACTGTAGCCGGTGCGCACCGGATTGACGGAGACGAATTTCACGCCCCGCTGCTTGAGCCGGCCGAGCGCGATCTTGATCGGGTTGGAGGCGTGGTCCTCGGCCACGCCGAACATCAGGAAGTAGCGGGTCCGGTCCCAGTCGGTGTCGCCGAACTCCCAGAACGAGCCGCCGAAGGTGTACATGCCGGCGGCCGCCATGTTGACGGAGCAGAAGCCGCCGTGGGCGGCGAAGTTGGGCGTGCCGTACATCATCGCCCACCAGCCGGTCAGCGACTGGCTCTGATCGCGCCCGGTGAAGAAGGCGAGCTTCCTGGGATCGGTCCTGCGTACGTCGCCCAGCCATTGCGTGGCGAGCGACAGCGCCTCCTCCCAGGATATCTCCTTGAAGTCGCCCGACCCCCGCTCGCCGACGCGCAAGAGGGGTGCCGTGAGGCGGGCCGGCGAATAGTGCTGCATGATGCCGGCCGAGCCCTTGCCGCACAGCACGCCCCTGTTCACGGGGTGGTCGCGGTTGCCCTCGATGTAGCGGACCTTACCGTCCTTGAGGAACACGCGAATGCCGCAGCGGCCGGCGCACATGTAGCAGGTGGTGGTCTTGATCTCGTCTGCGGGCGAGACCGAGAGGTGCGCGGCGATGTCGGGTTCAGAAGATGATGGCACGCGCCGCCTCGTGGTTGGGATTCATCTACAAGACTCTTCGCCCGACCCTACTAGCATGCCGGCAGCCCCGTTCTGAAGCTCGACGCTCGCATGGCAAATCCGTTCCCGGCGAGGGCGCGGACGAGGGCTTTTGCATTTCCCGGCCGCCCAGGCCTAGCATGACATCCCTCGACCCCGGCCGGAGATCCTTATGCGACGTGCGCTCCTCGCTGCCCTGTTTGGTGCCCTCGCCGCGGCCCATGCTGCCGCCCAGGAGCCGCGGCCCATCATCGACGTGCACATCCACTACAGCCAGGACGCCTGGGGCCCCCTACCGCCGCCGGAGGCCGTCAAGGTGCTGCGGGCCGCCGGCCTGCGGAAAGCGTTCGTGTCGAGCTCCAGCGACGACGGCACGCAGATGCTCCTGAAGGCCGCTCCCGACCTCGTCGTGCCGGTATTGCGCCCCTATCGCCGCCGCGGCGAGACCGGCACGTGGACCCGCGACGCCAGCATCATTTCCCACGTCGAGGGGCGTCTGAAGGCCAACACCTATGCCGGCATCGGCGAGTTCCATGTCTACGGCGCCGATGCCGACACCCCGGTCATGCGCCGCATGGTGGAGCTGGCCAAGGAGCGCAGGATTTTCCTCCACGCCCATTCCGATGCCGACGCGATCGAGCGCATCTTCAGGCAGGATCCGCAGGCGCTGGTGCTGTGGGCGCATTCGGGCTTCGACCAGCCCGACAAGGTGCGGTCTATGCTCGCGGCGCATCCCACGTTGTGGGCCGACCTCGCCTTCCGCAGCGACCACGCGCCCTCGGGCAGGCTCGACGCAACCTGGCGTCGGCTGTTCGTCGATTTCCCCGACCGGTTCATGGTGGGCACCGACACCTTCGCACCCGAGCGCTGGCACTACGTGGTCGAGCACGCCGCCTATTCGCGCAAGTGGCTGGCCGAGCTGCCACCCGAGCTTGCCGACAACATCGCCTTCCGCAACGCCGAGCGCCTGGCAGCGCGGGTGCTCGGACAGTGAGCGTGCTGCGCACAAGCCGAAGCGAACCGCCTCACCCTTGCGGTAAGGGTCCGGACAAGCTCCCTCTCCCCGCCTGCGGGGAGAGGGAACTCGCGCCGCTCCCCCCATCCGCTACCCGTCGAGAGGAAGGGAAGCGCGGGCCGCGCACTGTCGCCATTGCCGCTCTCGTGGCGATTGCGGCGCTGTGGCCTGCTGCCGGCCGTGCCTGTCCGGGGGCCGAGGGCTTCATGCGGCTCGCCTCGGCCGAGGCCGAGGTTGCCTACCGGTGGACACCGGAGCAGCTGAAGGTGGGACAGTTCTTCGAGGTGGAGGTCATCGCCTGCCGCGCGCCTGAACCGGGCGCCGTGCGCGAGGTGGTGGTCGATTGGCAGATGCCGGCGCACGGCCACGGCATGAACTACCGTCCGACCGTCACCGAGACCGCGCCCGGCCGTTTCCACATCAAAGGCCTGATGCTGCACATGCCGGGCCGCTGGCGCCTCACCTTCGATCTGATGCAGGGCGATCGGCGCACGCGCCTCGCACGCGACGTGGACCTTGTCCCTTGAGACCTTCGCCGATAGAGGCCGCTGCCGCCACCCTGTGTCTCGCCCTGGTGCTCGCTACGGCGAGCCGGCTCGCGGCCGAGAGCGACGGCCCCGTCTCGTTCAGCGACGAGGTGCGCGCGGCAATCCTGGCGCACGGGCCCTGGCCGCCCCCCTTCACGCCCGATCCGAGCAACCGCGTTTCCGGCCATCCCGGCGCCATCGCCCTGGGGCGCCGCCTGTTCGCCGACACCCGCCTCTCGCGCGACGGCGACAAGGCCTGCACCACCTGCCACGACCCCGCCCGCCACTTCGCCGACGGCCGCGACAGGAGCGTCGGCATCGTCCGCGGCGACCGCAACGCCATCGCGCTCGCCAACCTGCGGCTCAACCGCTGGTTCGGCTGGTCCGGCGCCGCCGACAACCTCTGGGCACAGAGCCTGCGGCCGATCCGCGATGCCGGCGAGCTCGGCGCCTCGGCCGAGCTCGTGCGCGCGCGTCTCTCCGGCGATGCGGCCATTGCGTCGGCCTATGCCGATGTTTTCGGCTCCCGGCTGGCAGCGGATGCGCCCGAGACGGCGCTCGTCAACCTCGCCAAGGCGCTCGCGGCCTACCAGGAGACCATCACCACGCCGCGCACGCCGTTCGACGACTTCCGCGACGCGCTGGAAGCCGGCGACAGGCAGGCCATGGCGCGCTATCCGGCCGCCGCCCAGCGCGGCCTCGTGCTGTTCGTCGGCAAGGGGCGCTGCGCCGCCTGCCACTTCGGCCCCAACTTCACCAACGGCGAGTTCGATGACGTGGGCGTGCCCTACTTCGCCGCGCCCGGCCGCGTCGATCCCGGCCGCTACGCCGGCATTGCCCTCCTGCGCGCGAGCCCCTTCAACCTGCTCGGGCCCTACAACGACGATCCGACGCGGTCGACGGCGGCGCCGACCCGCCATGTCGAGCCGCAGCATCGCAACTGGGGCGAGTTCCGCGTGCCGTCGCTGCGCAACGTCGCCAACACCGCCCCCTACATGCACAACGGCAGCCTCGCCACCCTGGCCGATGTGGTGCGCCACTATTCCGAGGTCGATGAGGAGCGGCTGCACGGCGACGACGGCACCCGCCTCGTGCGCGCCTTGCGCCTCACCGCGCAGGAGGCCTCGGACCTGATCACTTTCCTGGAGACGCTCTCCGCAACCGTTCCGCTGCGTCGATGAACGCAGGCGGCCGAGCCGTCAGGCGTGCGATCCTCAGCATGGCGCCTTTACGACGGCCGGCGACCTGATAGAGTGCGAGTCAAGTCTCAAACAGAATGACGCCCGAACGCGCGGCGGGGGCCGAACCGGGCGCCGGAGAACGGCGGTGGAGGGTTGGAAGCAGCAAGCGGGCGCAGCCGGACCGCTCGCCGCGGAAAGGGGTTGCGGGTCGGGCGGTGAGGCAGCCCTACCCGGCGTCGGCGCGTCCCTCGCACCTGCCGCAATCACGACCGAGGCGCCGTTCCCGGCAACGGGCCCCGCCAACGGCGCTTCGCCGCCGCGCGCGGTCGAGGGCGCAGCGACGGAAAGCATACCCACCGAGCAGGCGGCGCCGCGGCCGGCCTATGCCGCACTCGACCTCGGCACCAACAACTGCCGGCTGCTGGTGGCGCGGCCCTCCCGGCGCGGCTTCAAGGTGATAGATGCGTTCTCGCGCATCATCCGTCTGGGCGAGGGCGTATCGATGAGCGGCCAGCTGTCCGAGCCGGCGATCGAGCGCACGCTGGAGGCGCTCAAGGTATGCGCGGCCAAGATCGAGCGCCACCGTGTCGTGCGCTCCGGCCTGATCGCCACCGAGGCCTGCCGCCGCGCTGCCAACGGCCAGGAGTTCCTGGAGCGGGCACGCACGGCGACCGGCCTCGACATCAAAATCGTCAGCCGCGAGACGGAGGCGAAGCTCGCCGTGTGCGGCTGCGCCTCGCTGATCGACTTCGGCTGCGACTTCGCGCTCGTGTTCGACATCGGCGGCGGCTCCTCCGAGCTCATCTGGCTCGACCTGCGCCAGCGCCGGCACGGCTCGCGGCATTCGCTGCCCGAGCGGCTGGAGGCGCAGGCGTGCATCGCCGCCTGGACCTCGCTGCCGGTGGGCGTGGTCACGCTGGCCGAGCGTTTCGGCGGCCGGTTCGTCGACCGCGGCACGTTCGCCGGCATGGTGGAGCACGTGTCCAGCCTGCTCGAGCCGTTCGAGAAGGAGCATCGCTTCCAAAGCCGCATCGGCGGCGGCACCACGCACATGCTCGGCACCTCGGGCACGGTGACGACGCTCGCCGGCGTACACCTGGGCCTGCCGCGCTACGAGCGCTCCCGCGTCGACGGCTGCTGGCTCGAGATCGGCGACGTGCGCACCGTCACCGCCAAACTGCTCGACGCCAGCTACGAGCAGCGCGTGGCGCAGCCGTGCATCGGCAAGGAGCGGGCCGACCTCGTGCTCGCCGGGTGCGCCATCCTGGAGGCCATGATGAGCATGTGGCCCTGTCAGCGCCTGCGGGTGGCCGACCGCGGCCTGCGCGAGGGCATCCTGACCACGCTGATGGTCGAGGACGGCGTTTACCGCACCGAGCGCCGGTCCGGCTACTGGCGGCGCTAGGGCAGGATGGGCAGCGGCCGTCGAGGAGCGAGCAGCGGTGTCGGCGGCCGGCGCCGGCTCAAGGTGCGTCTCGAGACGGCGCGAAAGCGCTCCGCCTCCTCGCAGCGCTGGCTCGAACGCCAGCTCAACGACCCCTACGTCGCCGCCGCCAGGCGCGAGGGCTACCGCTCGCGCGCCGCCTTCAAGCTGATCGAGATCGACGACAAGGCGCATCTGCTCGGCCCCGGCAGGCGCGTAGTCGACCTCGGTGCCGCGCCGGGGGGCTGGTCGCAGGTGGCGGCTGCGCGCGTGCGCTCCGCCGAGGGCCGCGGCCAAGTGGTGGCCATCGACTTCCTCCCAGTCGATCCCCTCCCGGGCGTCGAGATCCTGCAGCTCGACTTCATGGATGCCAGCGCACCCGAGCGGCTGCGCGCCCTGCTGCGCGGCGGCCGGGCCGACGTGGTGCTCTCCGACATGGCGGCGCAAGGCACCGGCCACACCCGCACCGATCACCTGCGCATCATGGGGCTGGCCGAGGCGGCGGCCGACTTCGCCTGCGACGTGCTGGAAAAGGGCGGCGCCTTCGTGTGCAAGGTGTTCCAGGGCGGCACCGAGCGCGAGCTGCTCGATCGGCTCAAGCGCGCCTTCACGAGTGTGCGCCACGTCAAGCCGCCGGCGAGCCGCTCCGAGTCGGCGGAGCTCTACGTGGTGGCGACGGGGTTCAGGGGTTAGCGGGCTGCGCCGGCGAGGACGAGCAGCCGCGCCATAGCAAGAGCCCGGGCGATTCGGCGCGACGCTACCGTCTCGCGCGCCGATCGATGCGAGCTATGCACCGGCGGGTGGTTGACTGGGCCCCGCCATCCGTCCATGGCTGCCCGCCATGACCGTGGCCATCGACACTCTGCGCCGCCCGCTCCTGCCGATCCTGCTGGCGCTGAGCGGCGCACATCTGCTCAACGACCTGATCGCGTCGATGATCCCGGCCATGTACCCGCTTCTCAAGGAAGCCTACCGGCTGGACTTCACGCAGGTCGGCCTGATCACGCTCGCCTTCCAGGTGACATCCTCGCTGCTGCAGCCGTTGCTGGGTCTCGTCACCGATCACAGGCCGTGGCCTTATGCCATGGTGGCGGGAATGGCGGCGACCCTGTCGGGAGTGGTCGGGCTTGCGTGGGCGGGCAATTACGCGACGGTGCTCGTCTCGGTCGCCCTGGTCGGGCTCGGCTCGGCCGTGTTTCATCCGGAGGCCACGCGCATGGCGCGCCATGCGGCGGCGGGTCGACAGGGCTTCGCCCAGGGCATCTTCCAGATCGGTGGCCACGCCGGATACGCGGCCGGGCCGCTGATCGCGGCGATGATGGTGGTGCCCCGCGGGCAGACGAGCATCGCCTGGGTGTCGGTGGTGGCACTCGCGGCGATGGTGCTCATGTCGTGGACGGGCGCACGCTACGCAGAGATGCGCAGCCTGCAGGCCGCAGCCGACGGGGGACAGCCAACGGCGCCCGCCAAGGGTCGACTGCCCGGCTGGCCCATCCTGACGGCGATGGGGATCCTCGTCATTCTCCTGCTGTCCAAGAACGCCTACACGGCGGCATTCACGTCCTACTACACCTTCTACCTCATCGAGCGGTTCGCAGTGACGGTGCAGGTTTCGCAGGTGCTGCTGTTCCTCTACCTCGTGGTCGGAGCCGTGGGCGTGATCGTCGGCGGCATGATCGGCGATCGCATCGGCCGGCACCGC
>DASRDL010000280.1:0-3656 GCA_035652635.1 Hyphomicrobiaceae bacterium
GCCGAGTTCGTCACGTTCTGCTCGGCCAAGCTGTCGCGGGCGATGATGGAGGCCGACCCCGCCAACATCGCCTACTGCCCCTACGTGATCTTCATCTACGAGGCCGCGGACAGGCCCGGCGAGACCGTGGTGGGCTATCGCCGGCCGCGGCCCGCCGGCAGCGACGAGGCCTCGCGCAAGGCGCTCGCCGACATCGACGCGCTGCTCGACGGCATCGTCAGCGACGCAGTGAAGTAGCACCCCGGGTGTTCCCGCGCGACCACGCCTCAACACAAAGCGGCCCGCCGGCCGCCGCGGCCGTTGACATCGCCGACCGCGCCCTGCTTCCATCAGGCCCGTGACGGTTCCCATCCCGTGTCACCTACAGGACGCGGGCGGGTGAAAAGGGAACGCGGTGCGAGGGGCAGCCCTCAAAGCCGCGGCTGCCCCCGCAACTGTAAGCGGCGAGCGTCGCCCCGAATGCCACTGCCGGCGAGCCGGCGGGAAGGCGGGAGCGACGCGCAGGAGCCGCGAGCCAGGAGACCTGCCGGCACTTGTCGCCCATCATCTGCGCGGGGTGTGCAGATGAGCGGACACCCGTAGTGGCGACGGCTCGTGGATCGAGCGAGGGGTCGTGCCGGTCGTGTCCGCCAGGGGGAAGAGAGCAGCCGCATCGATGGCGTGAACAGCCCCCGCGTGCGCGCGGGCCCATCGCTCGTTCCTCCCACAGAAACACCCGTCGCGACGCTTCGCTCCAGCTCTTGGAGAGGCGCCATGCGATTGCATTTGGAATCGTCCCGACGCGTCCGATCTCGCGTTCCGGGATTGCTGCGACGCTGCAACGTCGTTGCGGTGATGACGGCCGGGCTCGGGGCGGCACCGTTTCATGGCACGCCTGCCCTGGCCCAGACGCAGCTGCCGCCGATCGTGGTGCAGGGTGCCACGCTGGAGGCGCCGCCCCGCGCGCCGGCGGCCGCCCCGCCCCAGCAGAGCGCTCCGGCCGCGGGCGGCGCAGACGCCGCACCGGGCGACAGCATCGCCGGCGCGCCCGCCGAGACCATCGGCAACGCGGTGAGCGTGGTGACGGGGGAGACACTGCGGTCACAGCAGGTGCGCAACGCGGCCGAGGCCCTGCGCAGCCTGCCCGGCGTGTCGGTCAGCCGCAGCGGCGGCGTCGGCAATTTCACCCAGGTGCGCATCCGCGGCGCGGAGGGCAACCACACCCTGGTCCTGATCGACGGCATCGAGGCCAACAACCTGGCCGACGGCGAGTTCGATTTCTCCAACCTGTCGGCGGAGGAGATCGAGCGCATCGAGATCATCCGCGGCCCCATGAGCGGGCTCTACGGCTCCAACGCGGTGGGCGGCGTGATCAATATCGTCACGCGCTCGGGTAAGGGTCCGCCGACGGCCAGCCTGCGGGTGGAGGCCGGCTCCTTCGGCACGCGCGATCTGGCGGCCCGCGTCGCCGGGGGGAGCGACAAGGCGCATATCGCCGTCTCCTATCACTGGCGCGACACCGGCGGCTTCAACATCGCTCCGGTGGGCAGCGAGGACGACGGGGCGCGGCTCGGCGCCCTGATCGTGCGCGGCGGCGCCAAGCCACTGCCCGGCGTCACCCTCGACTTCACCGTGCGCCACAGCGACAAGGTCGCCGACCGCGACGGCTTCGGCGACCTCACCGCCCCCGCCGGCTCGCTCGCCACGGCCTACGACGATCTCTCGACGCTGCGCCATCGCGTGCTGCTGGCCGGCACCAGCCTGCGCTGGGATACGGCGGGTGACCGGCTCACGCAGGAGGTGCGCGCCAGCTACAACAGCACCGTCACCGACGACCACGACAGGAGCTTCTTCTCCGACAGCCGGAACACCAGCGAGACCGAGCGCTACGCCTACCTCGCAACCTACCGCCTCGCCACGCCGGGGCTTTCTGCCAAGCACGCTTTCACCGCCCGCATCGAGAAGGAGGACGAGCGCTTCACGCCCGAAGGCACCTTCGCCGATGGCCGGCTGCGCGAGCGGGGCCGCATCTCCTACACGGGCGAGTGGCGCGGCGGCTTCGCCGACCGGCTGTTCCTCACCGCCGGCATCCGCCACGACGACAACGACAACTTCCAGGACTTCACCACCTGGCGCACCGCCGCCTCGCTGGTGCTGCGCGAGGTGGGCGCGCGCCCCCATGCCAGCCTCGGCACCGCCGTCAAGCTGCCGACCATGTTCGAGCAGTTCGGCACCGACCAGTTCTTCGTGCCCAACCCCGGCCTCGTGCCGGAGGAGAGCCTGGGCTGGGACGCCGGCGTCGAATTCACGCTCGACAAGGGGCGCGCGCTGCTCGACGTCACCTACTTCCGCGCCAACCTGACCAACAAGATCAACGGCTTCTTCTTCGATCCGGCGATCGGCAACTTCACCGCCATCAACCTGCCGGGCGAGAGCACGCGCGCAGGTGTGGAGGTCTCGGCGCGCTACAAGGTGGCGCCCAATCTGACCATCGGGGGCGCCTACACCTACACCGACGCGCGCGACCCCGACGGGGAGCGCGAGCTGCGCCGCCCTCCGCACTCGGCGCGCGCCGACGTGTCTTATACCTTCGACGGCGGCAAGGGCCTCGTCACGCTGGCCGCAATCTACAACGGAACGATGGACGACCGCGCTTTCGTGCTGCCGTTCTTCACGCCGTCGCTGCGCGTCGAGCTCGCCGACTACTGGCTTGTCAACGCCACGGCGCGATACGAATTGCGCCCGGGCGTGGAGCTGTTCGCGCGCGTGGAAAACCTGCTCGATCGGCACTACCAGGAGGTGTTCGGCTTCGAGGCGGCGTCGGTCGCCGCCTACGCCGGCCTCAAGCTGACCCTCGGCGGGCCCGACGGGCTCGACGCCGGCCGCATTCCGCCGCGATAAACGCGGCGGCCGCCGGCTGCCGCACCGGGCGCGCCATCGCGTCCGGTGCATGCCGCGGCGCGCTTCTAATATCCGGCGAGCGAAAACAGCAGGGCCAGCAGCCACATGCCGATCGCCACCGCAGCGGTCCAGAGCGCGAAGGTGAGGTACGTCTCGCGCATGAGGGCCGACGTGATCTTCTGGGCGGCGGCCTCGGGCGGGCGCAGCTCTTCGGGCAGGTAGAGCCACATCTCCGTTCGCCGGTAGGGCTTGGTGAGGGCCTCCTGGGCCTTGAAGACGAGGATGCCGGTCAT
Organism: Hyphomicrobiaceae bacterium; assembly: GCA_035652635.1. Classification (GTDB taxonomy): domain Bacteria; phylum Pseudomonadota; class Alphaproteobacteria; order Rhizobiales; family Hyphomicrobiaceae; genus AWTP1-13. Next base: position 3,174 of record DASRDL010000280.1, read on the forward strand.
GATCAGGGTCAGCGTTCCGCCCGCCTGAAAGGCGATGAGCGGCTCGAAGGACAGGCCGATCATTATGCAGAAGATGGCGAGCGAGGCGAAGCCGCAGGCGCGCAGCACCGTCTCGAAGGCGATCCGACGCATGTCGTCCACGGATGATCCCTCGGCCTGATCCCGACTGTGGATGCTAACGCGCCGCTTGCGCGCTCATCAACCGAGCTGTTGGCGCACGACCGCCTGCAGCGAGCGCGATGCCTTGTTGAGGGACAGGAGCAGCGAGGAGCAGTAGAGTGCAATGGCGACTGCCGCCGCATTCTTGGCGAACCGCAGCTGCACTTCCTGCAGATCATCGCGCGCCTGGCGGCGGGCGGCCTCGTCAGGCGGCCGCTCCTCGGGTTTCAGGACGCGCCACACCTCCGTGTCGACGATGTCCCCGAGGCTCAGGCAGGCTGCGCGCAACAGGAGGCCGAAGGCAAACAGCAAGGCGATGTTGGC
>DASRDL010000281.1:0-5563 GCA_035652635.1 Hyphomicrobiaceae bacterium
CCGAGCGTGACCAAGATCGGCGGCATCACCGAGATGCGCAAGATCGCCGCCGCCGCCGAGGCGCACTCGGTCGAGCTGGTGCCCCATTGCGCCTATTTCGGGCCGGGCAACCTCGCCTCCATCCACATCGTCGCCGCGCTCGCCACCGACACGCTGCTCGAGAACATCTACGCCAATCTCGAAGCCAACCCCTTTGGCGATGCCATGCTGGCCAAGGACGGCAAGGTGCGCGTGCCCCAGGGCCCCGGCCTCGGCGTCGAGCCCGACATGGCCGTGGTGGAGAAGTACCGACAGGGGCCGGTGGTGACGGTCAGGTGAGCACTGTCATCCTGGCCTCGCACGTCAGTGCGAGAGCCGGGACCCAGAGGCTGCACGGCGATCACCGCGGACCTGGGTCCCGGATACGCGCTTCGCGCGTTCCGGGATGACGGTGCCTACGCCTTCGGCGCGGGCGCCGGTGGCAGCGGCACATATTCGGTGATGCCGTAGCCGGCCTCTGCCGGGATGTGCAGCTTGCGGCCCGTCGCCGTGCGCTCCACGCGCGGCGTCACCGTGACGATCCGCGCCTTCCGCGCTGCCGCTACCGCTTCCGCCACGCTGCCGTGCTGCGCCAGCTTGAGGAGGTTCATGTGCGTGGGGAACAGCAGCGTGCGCGCGCCGGCCTCGGCCTCGCGCAACGCCTGGCCGGGTGCGATCCAGAAGCCCTCCACGGACTCTCCGCCGTCGTGGGCGCCGAGCTGCGCCACCGGCGCCGACACGAGCAGGAAGTGCGTGTCGAAACGCTTGGGCTGGGTCTCGGGCGTGATCCAGTGGGCAAACCGCACCATCAGGTCGGGTGTCAGCAGCAGATCCTCTGCGCGCACGAGGTCGAGGAAGGTGGCATCGCCCGCCAGCATCGGCGCGCGGTAGCGCTGCACCAGCGCATGCGCCGTCGTCGCATCGACGAGCTCGGACCCGCCGCGGCGGCGCGCGAGCAGCAGTCCCGCCTCCTCGAACGTCTCGCGCGCGGCCGCGACCAGGAAGGCGCGGTCGGCGTCGAGGGCGACCGACGGCGCCAGCTCCGCCCACGCCGGATCGGCATCCTGCCCGTCGACCTTGCCGCCCGGAAACACCAGCGCACCGGAGGCGAAGTCGATCTCGTGGTGGCGCACCACCATGAACACCTCGAGCCCGGCCGGCCCGTCGCGCAGGATGATGGCCGTGGCCGCGGGGCGCGGGACGGCCGGTGCCTTGCCCACCTTGCCCTGTCCGCTCATCTCGTCTGTCCCCTGCCAGCGGGCGGAAGCGGGAACTCGTCGAGATAGGGCTGGTACTCGGGCTCCACGTCGATGGCGAGGCTCGCCAGCAGCCGCACTACGGCGTTGTAGAACGATATTGTGATGACGAGATCGACGAGGCGCTCGTTGTCGAGCTCCTTGGCCAGCGCCGCGAACGTCGCCTCCGAGACGGCCCCCGCGTTCGTCATCTCGCGCGCGGCCTTCAAGACCAGCTTGGCCAGCGGCTCGAGCTTGCTCGACTTGCCCTCCGTCTCGTCGATCAGCGCTCGGATGTCGTCGTTGCTGACGCCGAAATCGCGCCCGATCTTGACGTGATGCGACCACTCGTAGGGCGCGCGGGCGAGATAGCCCACCTGCAGGATGGCAAGCTCGCGCAGGCGCGGATCGAGCCGGCTCTTGTGGCGGATGAACTGCCCGAGCCCGCCGAAGGCACGCAAGCCGTTGGGGCTGTTGGCGAGCGCACGGTGCAGGGTGATGTTGCGCTTCAGGAGCTCCTGGTCGCCCGGCGCGAGGTCGGACTTGTCGAGATAGGGAACGCGGGCCATGGATGATTCTCCCCCGAATGTTGGTCTCAATGGTCCTGGCTGTCGCGTGCGGGCGCCTGCAGCGTCACGCCGCCGTCCACCACCAGGGTCTGGCCGGTGATGTAGCGGGCGTGGTCCGACAGGAGGAAGCGGACCGCGTGGCCGATGTCCCAACCCGTGCCCTCGATGCCGAGCGCGGAGGCCCTGCGGCGCTGATCGCGCGCGGCCTCGCTCATGCCGCGTGCATAGACCATGGGCGTATACACGGGCCCCGGCGCCACGCAGTTGACGCGGATGCCGTCCCTGGGGTGGTCGACGGCCATGGCGCGCGTGAGCGCGATCACCGCCCCCTTGGAGGCCGAATAGACGGTGAGCCCGCGCGGACGCAGGGCCGAGATCGAGGAGATGTTGACGATGGCGCCGCGCCCGGCCGTCTTGACCATGGCGGGAATGGCGTGCTTGGCGGCGAGGAACATCGGCTCGAGGTTGACCTGCATCACCCGGCGCCAGTTCTCGGGCGTCTCCTCCACGACCGAGCCGCGGCTGCCGATGCCGATGTTGTTGTCGAGGAAATCGAGTCGGCCGAAGCGGTCGAGCGCCGCGGCCACCATGTCGCGGGCCTGGCCGGGATCCGTGAGGTCGGCCTGGTGGGCCGCCGCCGTGCCGCCTTCGGCGGAGATCATGGCCACCGTGCGCTCGGCCAGTGCCTGGTCGCGGTCGACGACGAGAACGCGCGTGCCGGCCCTGGCGAGCAGGATGGCCGCGGCCCGGCCGTTGCCGATGCCGTCACCCGCTGCCCCGCCGCCGGCGACGATGGCAACCTTACCGGCGAGGCCGGCGTCGTCCTCTCCCCTCCCTGGCGGCGTGCCCATGCTCCTCTCCCTGACCTTGGCCGTCGCCGCCATGGTACGCCGGGGCGTGACACGATTGATAGATGCTCGCGTGCCATCGGGTAGCGGACCCGCTCTGCGCACATAGGTCATGCGGGGGCCGTGCGTGGTGACGACAGAGGCGGTATTTGTTCATATGCTGGTGGACGGAGCAGCAGACCTGGGACCGGGGCGGAGCGATGGCGGACGACAAGTCTGGGGAGCAGGGCGGGCGCATCTTCTACAAGGCCGAGATCTTCAAGGATCGTCCTGCCGGCGGCGACAACAACCTGAGCAGCACCATCGGGGCCGAGCAGGGGCTCGAGCTCTTCGGCGGCGCGAGAGCCGCCAAGCGCCCGCGGCCGGCCAGGACCTATCTCGAGCCCGCCCGCGAGGTGCCGGTCTTCGCCGAGACCGATGTGCTGGTGATCGGCGGCGGCCCGGCCGGAACCGCTGCGGCCATCGCCGCGGCCCGGCTCGGCGCCGACGTGCTGCTCATCGAGCGCTACAACCACCTGGGCGGCCTTTCCACCGGCGGCCTCGTGATCTGGATCGACCGCATGAGCGACTGGTCGGGCCGCCACGTCATCCGCGGGATTGCCAACGACATCATGGAGCGCCTGCCCAAGGAGGCGGTGCAGGGGCCGCCGCGCGCGGACTGGGGCTCGCGCGACGCCGCCACCGCCGCCTACTGGAGCCAGCGCACGGCCGCCTACCACGGCATCGTCACCTGGTCGCCCACCATCGACCCGGAGGCGCTCAAGACCCTGTCGCTGCAGATGGTGAGCGAGGCCAGAGTGCGGCTGCTGCTGCACGCCTGGGCGGTGGCGCCGATCCTGGAGGGCAACGTCGTCAAAGGCGCGATCTTCGAGAGCAAGGAGGGCCGACACGCCGTCTTTGCGCGCTCTGTGGTCGACACCACCGGTGACGCCGACCTCATCGCCCGCACGCACGCCAGCTTCGAATCCGACATCGACGAGGGCGACATCCATCACTGCATCAACACCGCCTTCCTCATCGGCGGCGTCGACATGGAGCGGTGGCTGGCCTTTCGCCGCAACGAGCCGGACGGCTTCGCCCAGTTCATGGCCGAGGGACGCCGGCGGCTCGAGTTCTTCGAGAAGCCGTTCGTGTCGTGGCGCAACGACGTGGCCCTGTTCATGGGGCCGAGGCTCGCGGGCTACAGCGCCGTCGACGTGGAGGACCTCACCGCGGTGGAGCTGCGCTCCCGCCAGCTCACCGTCGGCCACCTCGAGGTCTACCGTGCCCTGGCGCCGGGCTTCGAGAAGGCGTTCCTGATGCTGGGAGCGCCGCAGATCGGCGTGCGCCACAGCCGCAGGCTCAACGGCCTCAACAAGGTCACGCGCGCGCAGTGGGACAAGGGCACCGTGTGGGAGGACGAGATCGGCGTGTCGACGTCGCTGTCGCCCAAGTTCCCCAACATCTCGGTGCCCTACGGTGCCCTGATTCCTGCCGAGCTCGACAACATCCTGGGCGCGGGCCGCCATGTCGCCTGCGATCCGAGCTCGCACAGCTTCCTGCGCGAAATCCCGCAATGCTGGCTCACGGGCCATGCCGCCGGCATCGCCGCCGCCCTGTCGGCTGCCGCGGGCAAGCCGCCGCGTGCCATACCCGCCGACGCCATTCAGCGCGAGCTGCTGCGCCAGGGCGCCTATCTCTCCCCGGCAGTGGAGCAGGCGCTGCGCCCCGCACCCGCCGCCGAGTGATCCGCAAAGCGCGGCCGCCTGCCGCCAGGCGCGGAACGCACGCCGGGAAGCGGCGTTTTGCATTGCAAGCGACGGATGATGCCGGAGCGTGAGCCCATGCACCTGCTCGCCGCAATTCTCCTCTTGCCCCTGAGCGCGGGCCTCGCCGTGGAGCAATCGAGCGCGGAGCCCGCATCTCCCGCCGCCAACCAGCCCGCGGCCGCTCCAAATCCTGCGACCCCAGGCGCCCTGCCCCGGCCCGGCGCCGCCCGGCCGGGCACCGCACAGAGCCGCGACAGCGACGGCTACGCCGAGTGCATGGCCATGTGGAGCCCGCTCGGCACGCGCATGTCGCGTCGGGAATGGTCCGGCACCTGCGAGCGCACCCGCATGCAGCCGCGGAAATGACCCGCGGCAGTCCGACGGGTCAGCTGCGCTCGCGCTTGGTGGCTTCCGCGTAGCGCGCCTTGGCTGCGTCGTTGGGAGGATAGAGGCCGGGCAGCGCCGCGCCCCCCTCCACCTCCTGCATGATCCAGCCCTCGAGCCGCTCCTGCTCCGCGGCCTCCGCGACCACGGCCTCCAGCATGGCCGCCGGTATCACCACCGCGCCGTCGCCGTCTGCCACGACCACGTCATCCGGGAACACCGCTACGCCCCCGCAGCCGACCGGCTCCTGCCAGCCGACGAAGGTGAGGCCGGCAACCGAGGGCGGCGCCGCCGCGCCCCGGCACCACACCGGCAGGCCCGTGCCCAGCACCCCGGCGAGATCGCGCACCACCCCGTCGGTGACGAGCGCCGCCACGCCGCGCTTCATCATGCGCGCGCACAGGATGTCGCCGAAGATGCCGGCGTCCGTTACCCCCATGGCATCGACCACGGCGATGGCGCCGGCCGGCATGGCCTCGATCGCCGCCCGTGTCGACTTGGGCGAGGCCCAGGAGGCGGGCGTGGCGAGGTCCTCCCGCGCCGGCACGAAGCGCAGGGTGAAGGCTCGTCCCACCTGTCGCGGCTGGTCGGGTCGCAGCGGGCGGGTCCCGCGCATCCACACGTTGCGCAGGCCCTTCTTGAGGAGGACGGTGGTGACGGTGGCGGTGGAGACGCGCGACAGCGCGCTCAAGGTGCGGGCATCGAGGCTCATGGGGGCTCCGGTTCGGGCTGCGGGCTGCAGCCATGATGGCGCGGATGTC
>DASRDL010000282.1:0-14920 GCA_035652635.1 Hyphomicrobiaceae bacterium
GGCGCGGCTCGGCGGCGACGAGCTCGCCGTCGTCCAGATCGGGGCCGAGCAGCCGATCGCCGCCACGGAGCTGGCGGGGCGCATCATCGAGGCCATGGGCGAGCCCTTCGACATCGCCGGCCAGCAGATGACGGTCGGCACCAGCATCGGCATCGCCGTGGCGCCGGCCGACGGCGAGGAGGCCGACCAGCTGCTCAAGCGCGCCGACCTGGCGCTCGGCCGTGCCAAGAGCCACGGCGGGGGCGTCTACCGCTTCTTCGAGGCGGACATGGATGCGCAGATGCGCGACCGCTACAAGCTGCAGCTCGACCTGCGCAAGGCCCTCCTCAACGGCGAGTTCGAGCTGCACTACCAGCCGCTCGTCAACCTGGAGCGCAACTCGATCAGCTGCCTCGAGGCACTGATGCGCTGGCGACACCCGCAGAGGGGCCTCGTCTCGCCGGCCCAGTTCATCCCGATCGCGGAGGAGACCGGCCTCATCGTGCCGATCGGGGAGTGGGTCCTGCGCGAGGCATGTGCCGCGGCCGCCGCCTGGCCGACACACGTCAACGTCGCCATCAACCTGTCGGCCAACCAGTTCAAGAGCGGCAACCTGGTGCAGGCGGTATTTTCGGCGCTGGCGGCGTCGGGGCTGGCAGCCGCACGGCTCGAGCTCGAGATCACCGAATCGGTGCTGCTGCAGAACGACGAGACGACCCGCGCGATGCTGCATCAGCTGCGCAGCCTCGGTGTGCGTATCGCCCTCGACGACTTCGGCACCGGCTACTCCTCGCTCAGCTATCTGCGCAGCTTCCCGTTCGACAAGATCAAGATCGACCGCTGCTTCGTCGCCGACCTGGTCGACGAGGACGAGGATGCCGTGGCGATCCTGCGCGCCGTGGCAGGCTTGGGGCTGAGCCTCGGCATCCCGACCACGGCCGAGGGCGTGGAGACCGAGGAGCAGCTGCAGAAGGTGCGCGCGGAAGGCTGCACGGAGATGCAGGGCTACCTCTTCAGCCCGCCGCGACCGATCCACGAGATCGTAGGGCTGCTGAAGGTCGCCGAAGCCGAAGCAGCCAGAGTGGCCTGAAGCGGGACCACCGACGCTCGGCCGCTCGAATTCGCAACGGCTCTCGGCTCGGCGGGAGCGACGCGGACGGGTGGCGCGCCGTGGCCGATCCGGCCCCGGTGGTGGCACTCGGGCGGGCCGGCATGATAGCCTTGCAACCCGACGCACCATCGCCAGCGAGGACGCCATGCAGAAGGCCGCCAGCCGACCGACCGCCAACCCGATGATGTCGATCGCGAGCCCGCACGAGGCGCGGCGCATCATTCGCGCCGGCAAATACTCGGGCCACACGGCGGGCGTCGCTCCCGACTACGTGCAGGGCAACCTGTGCATCCTGCCGAAGGAGATGGCGCTGGAGTTCGCCGCCTTCTGCCAGCGCAATCCCAAGCCCTGCCCGCTGATTGGCATGGGGGCGCCCGGCGACCCCACCCTGCCCGACCTCGGCGACATCGACATCCGCACGGACGTGCCGCGCTACCGCGTGTTCAAGGACGGCGAGCTCATCGACGAGCCGACCGACATCGTCAAGTACTGGTCGGACGACCTCGTCACCTTCGTGCTCGGCTGCTCCTTCTCCTTCGAGCTGCCGATCCTGCAGGCGGGCATCCGCCTGCAGCACATCGAGCGCAACACGGTGGTGCCCATGTACCGCACCAGCATCGACTGCGTGCCCGCCGGCCGCTTCAAGGGCAAGATGGTGGTGTCGATGCGCCCCTTCACGCCCGCCGACGCCATCCGCGCCGTGCAGATCACCTCGCGCTTTCCGGCCGTGCACGGGGCGCCGGTGCACCTGGGGCTGCCGGAGTCGATCGGTATCCGCGACATCGACAAGCCCGACCTGGGCGACCCGGCCGAGATGCGGGCGGGCGAGCTCCCCGTCTTCTGGGCCTGCGGGGTGACGCCGCAGGTGGCCATCGAGCAGGCGCGGCCGCCGCTCTGCATCACCCACAAGCCGGGCTCGATGCTGATCACCGACCGGCTCAACACATCGCTGGCGGCGCTGTAGCTGCGGTCATCCCGGACATCGCGCAGCGACAGTCCGGGACCCAGAAACATGGTTCCACCTGCCCCCGTTCGGTCCCGGGCATGCGCTTCGCGCATTCCGGGATGACAGCACGTCCTTAATCGCGGCCGATCCATAGGCGATAGTGCGCGCCGATCACGTGATTCGGCGGCCGAACCCGGAATCTGGAGCGTGCACAGCCTGCTTGCGCCATTGGAGGAGGACCGCGGGCCTACCGCCGCCGCGGCCGGGCCGCGCGTGCCCGTGCTGCTGCCCGTGGCGCTGGACCAGACCTACGACTATCTGCTGCCGTCAGGCGTCGAGGCCCACCCCGGCGGCTTCGTGCTGGTGCCGTTCGGACCGCAGGTGCGCATCGGCGTGGTGTGGGACGGCGCCGTCGGCGAGCCGGCCAAGCCGGTGCCCGACAACAAGCTCAAGACCATCGTCGCACCGCTCGGCGACGTGCCGGCACTGCCGGTCGCCTGCCTGCGCTTCGCCGAATGGGTGGCGCGCTACACGCTGGCCCCGCTCGGCATGGTGGTGCGCATGATGATGGGCCCGCCGTCGCTGTTCGAGCCGGCCAAGCCGCGGTTCGGCGTGAAGCACAACGCCGATGCGCCCGAGCCGCCGCGCATGACCCCGGCCCGCCGCCGCGCCATCGACATTGCCGCCGACGGCCTGATCCGTGCCAGGGGCGCGCTCGCCGCCGAGGCCGGCTGCACGACCGGCGTCATCGACGGGCTGATCGCAGCCGGCGTCCTCATCGAGGTGGCGATCCCGGAGCGGCGGCTGCCCGTCCCCAACCCGGCTCACGCAGAGGTGGAATTCACGGATGCCCAGGCCCGCGCCGTCGGCTCGGTGCGTGCGGCCGCCGATGCTGCCGCCTTCTCGGTGACTCTCATCGACGGCGTCACCGGCTCCGGCAAGACCGAGGTCTACTTCGAGGCCGTGGCGCGGGCGCTCGAGAAGGGCCGCCAGGCGCTGATCATGCTGCCCGAGATCGCGCTGACCAGCCAGTTCATGGACCGCTTCGCCGCCCGTTTCGGCTGTGCCCCGGTGGAGTGGCACTCGGCGCTGTCGCCGGCCGAGCGCACCCGCGCCTGGCGCGCGGCGGCCACCGGCGAGGCCCGCGTCGTGGTCGGCGCCCGCTCGGCGCTGTTCCTGCCCTACAAGGAGCTGGGGCTGATCGTCGTCGACGAGGAGCACGACGGCGGCTTCAAGCAGGAGGACCGCGTGCACTACCAGGCCCGCGACATGGCGGTGGTGCGCGCAAGCCTCGCCAAGCTGCCCGTGATCCTGGCTTCCGCCACGCCCTCGATCGAGAGCCACGTCAACGCCCGCACCGGGCGCTACGCCCACGTGGTCCTGCCCGGCCGCTACTCGGGCGCCGAGCTGCCCGAGATCGGCGCCATCGACCTGCGCCAGCACCCGCCCGAGCGCGGCAAATGGCTCTCGCCGGTGCTGGTCGAAGCCATTGCCGAGACGCTGGGCAAGCAGCAGCAGTCGCTGCTCTTCCTCAACCGCCGCGGCTACGCCCCGCTCACGCTCTGCCGCGCCTGCGGCCATCGCATCGACTGCCCGCAGTGCACCGCCTGGCTGGTCGAGCACCGCTATCGCCAGCGGCTCAACTGCCACCATTGCGGCTTCTCGCTGCCGATCCCGGAGAAGTGCCCCAAGTGCGGCGAGCCGGACGCGCTGGTCGCCTGCGGCCCGGGCGTGGAGCGCATCGCCGAGGAGGTGGCCGAGCGCTTCCCCGAGGCGCGGCGGGCCATTCTCTCCTCCGACCTCGTGCCGTCGCTCGTGGAGATGCGCGAGATCATCAAAACCATCGAGGCGGGCGAGGCCGACATCATCATCGGCACGCAGATGGTGGCGAAGGGCCACAACTTCCCGCAGCTCGCCACCGTCGGCATCGTCGACGGCGACCTCGGGCTCGGCCAGGCCGACCCGCGCGCGGCCGAGCGCACCTTCCAGCTCATGCACCAGGTGACGGGCCGCGCCGGCCGCGCCCTCGTCGCCGGCCGCGGCTACGTGCAGACCTACATGCCCGAGCACCCGGTGATGCAGGCCATCATCTCGGGGGACCGCGAGGCCTTCCTGGCGCGCGAGATCCGCCAGCGCCAGTCGGCGCAGCTGCCGCCCTTCGGCCGGCTCGCGGCGCTGATCGTCTCGGCACGCGACAAGGAGCTCGCCCAGCTCGCCGCCCGCGATGTCGCCCATCGCGCCCCGCCGGCCGCCCGCATCGAGGTGCTGGGTCCGGCCGAGGCACCGCTCGCCGTCATCCGCGGCCGCCACCGCTGGCGCCTGCTGGTGAAGGCCCCGCGCGACGTCGACCTGCAGGCCTACCTGCGCGCCTGGCTCGCCGCCCTCCCCAAGCCCCCCACCGACCTGCGCCTGACGGTCGACATCGACCCCTACAGCTTCCTGTAAGGCGGCCGGCCATCACGCTTGATCACCGATGCGCGAGGCCGTCTTCCGCCAAGTCGGGCTGAACCCGATGTCAGGCGGCACAGCCGACGTTCAAGGTGGTCGGCGGACCTCGAGGAGAACGACCATGAAGCCAGTTGCATCCCTCCTGCTGGGGCTTGCGCTGCTGTCCGCCGGGGCGTTCTCGGCCATGGCGGCCGACTGCCGGGTCACCGGCTGGACCAGCGGCTACGGCGCCGCGCCGATCTTCAGCTGCCCGGACGAGCCGCGCCGGTAGCCGCGACTGTCCCGTTCTCGGGGCGCGGCACCGGGCCCTCTCCCTCATTCGGCCCAAATCGGCGTACAAGTGACCGAGCTGCGGGGAACCAGGCGGCCAGTAACCGGCGTTTAGGCTACGCTTGGTAACACTGACCGTTCGCGCATGCCCGCGGCCATGGCCGCCCGTCACCCGAGGTCCCTGACCATGATCGTCCCTCGTCTCAAGCGACGGCTCGCCGGCCTCGCTGTCACCGGCCTTGCGGCGCTGCTCACTGCGGCTGCCGCCGATCCCGCCGCTGCCAGAGGCGACGGGGAACGCAGGGCGAGGGGCGACGACAGCACCCTGTCGCGCCCGGCCGGCGTCCCGCTGCTCGCCATCGTCTCGCTCGCCGAGCAGCGGGTGACGATCTACGACGCCGAGGGGCGCATCCTGCGCGCGCCCGTCTCCACCGGCCAGCGCGGCTACGAGACGCCGGCCGGCATCTACAGCGTCATCCAGAAGGAGCGGGAGCACTACTCCAACCTCTACGACGACGCCTCCATGCCCTTTATGCAGCGCATCACCTGGTCGGGGATCGCGCTGCACGCCGGAGCGCTGCCGGGCTATCCTGCCTCGCACGGCTGCATCCGCATGCCCTATTCGTTCGCCGAGCGGCTGTTCGATCTGACCAGGATGGGGCTGCGGGTGGTGGTGATGCCGCGCGACGCGGCGCCGGTCGCCATCAGTCACCCGGCCCTGTTCAAGCCCGCGCCCGTTGTCGCCGAGGCCGCAACGGCGACCCCACCCGAGACGGTGCAGAAGATGCGCCTGGGAGGCGAGCCGGGCGCCAACGTGCCCCCGCCCACCATCTCGCCCCGTCGCCTCGTGACCCTGAAATCGATCGCGGCCGCCAAGGCAGCCGAAGCCGAGGCCGCCGCCAAGAAGGCCGAGACGGCACGGCTTGCCGCCACGCGCAGCACGGGCGAGGCGACGCGTGCCAAGAAGGCCGTCGCGCTCGCCGAGCGCGAGAAGGCCCGCGCCGACGCCCAGCTCAAGAGCGCCGAGCTGGCTTTCGGGGCCGCCGAAGGTGAGGCCGACAAGCAGCGCGCCGAGGAGGCGAAGGCCAAGGCGCAAGCCAAGGTCGACGAGGCGGAGGCCAAGCTGAAAGAGGCGACGGCCGAGGCTGACGCCAAGGCCGATGCCGCCGCGCGCGCCCGCGACGCCGCCAAGGCGGCCGACGCCGAGCGCGCGAGCGCGGCCGGCGCCGCCAGGGAGGCCGCGGCCAGAATGTCGCCGGTATCGGTGTTCGTCAGCCGCCAGGCACAGCGCATCTACGTGCGGCAGGCGTTCCAGCCGCTGCTCGACATGCCGCTCACCATCCGCGACCCGGACAAGCCGATCGGCACCCACATTTTCACCGCGCTCGACTACGTCGACGACGGCGCCGACGTGCGCTGGAACGTCGTCACCATGACGAGCAGCGGGCAGCGTGCGGCCGAGAACGAAGCCGAGACCTTCGGCCGGCGGCCGCATGCCAGGTCTCGGGGCGGAGAGCCCGCCGCCACCGATGTCGCCGCGGCCAAGGCAGCTCTGGACCGCATCGCCATCCCCGCGGAAGCGGCGCAGAAGATCGCCGAGGTCGTCTCCCCCGGCTCGTCCCTCATCATCTCCGACGAGCCCGTCAGCAGGGAGACGGGCAAGGGCACGGACTTTATCGTGATCATGAGCGGCGAGCCGCAGGGCGGCATCAAGATCCGCAGCCGGCCGCAACAGCCGCGCTGGTACGACGATGACGACGACGAGCGCGGCTACCGGCGACAGCCCTATCCCCGCCGCTCGCCCTGGAGCGGCGGCGGGCCGTTCTTCCGCTGGTAGGGCCTCATTCGGCGGGCATGGCACCGGGCGTCGCCGGAGGCCGCGCGGCCGTTCCCCACAGGCGTCGGTGCAGCTTGTCCAGCAGCAGATAGATCGCCGGCGTCGTGTAGAGCGTGAGGAGCTGCGACACCACCAGGCCGCCGATGATGGCGATGCCGAGCGGCCGGCGCAGCTCCGAGCCCGGACCGACGCCGAGCGCCAGCGGCACGGCGCCCAGCAGCGCCGCAAACGTCGTCATCAGGATGGGGCGGAAGCGCTCGCGTGCGGCCTCGACGATGGCGCGCTCCGGCGACAGCCCGCGCTCGCGCTCGGCCGCCAGGGCGAAGTCGACCAGCATGATGCCGTTCTTCTTGACGATGCCGATCAGCAGGATGATGCCGATGAGCGCGATCACCGACAGCTCCATGCCCGCCAGGCCCAGCGCCACCAGCGCGCCCAGTCCCGCCGACGGCAGGGTGGAGATGATGGTGAGGGGGTGGGCCAGGCTCTCGTAGAGCACGCCGAGCACGATGTAGACCGCCAGCAGCGCCGCGACGATGAGCAGCACCTGCGTGTTGGCCTGCTTGGCGAAGGCGCCGGCATCGCCCGCTGCCTCGGCGCGGATCGTATCGGGCAGCGCCAGGCCGGCGATCGCCTCGCGGATGGCGGCCTGCGCCTGGTCGAGGGTCATGTCGGCCTCCAGCCCGTAGCTGATCGTCACCGCCGGGAACGGGCCCTGGTGGTTGACGACGAGCGGCGCCAGCGTGCGCTCCATGGCCACGACGGCGGTGAGCGGCACCTGTGCCCCGCCGCGCCCCGGCACGTAGATGCGGGCGAGGTCGGAGGGGTCGCGCTGGAAGCTCGGGTCGATCTCCAGCACCACGCGGTACTGGTTGCGCTGCGTGTAGATCACCGACACCTGGCGCTGGGCGAAGGCATTGTTGAGCGCGGCGTTGACGTCCTGGACGCGCACCCCGAGCCGCGCCAGCGCCTGGCGGTCGATGGAAATGTTGGCCTGAAGGCCCCCCTGGTCGCGGTCGCTCGAGACGTCGGCGATGCCGGGAATCTGGCTGATGCGGTCCATCACCTTGGGCGCCCAGGCGTAGAGGTCGGCCGTCTCCGTGCTCCACAGCGTCAGCTGGTAGTCGGAATCGGCCTGGCGCGCGCCGACGCGGATGTCCTGGGCGGCGCCGATGTAGACGCTGATGCCCTTGACGTCGCGCAGCGACCAGCGCAACCGGTCGATGACGCGCGCGGTGCTCAGTCCTCCGCGCTCCGACAGCGGCTTGAGCGCAATGAACATGCGCCCGCGGTTGACCGACGGGTTCCACCCCGACGCGCCGACCGAGGAGCCCACGCCGGCAACGGCCGGGTCCGCCAGCACGATCTCGATCACCTCGTTCTGCAGCTTGGCCATGGCTTCGAACGAGATGTCGGGCGCGGCGCGCATGCCGCCGAACACCAGGCCCGTGTCGTCGCGCGGGAAGTAGCCCTTCGGCAGCTTCACGTAGAGGTTGGCCGTCGCCACGATGGTGCCGAGCGTGACGAGCAGCATCAGCAGGCGATGGCCGAGCGCGCGCTCCAACGTGGCGGTGTAGCCGCGCAGCAGCCGGCCGTGCACGGCCTCGACGATGCGGTCGAACCGGGTGGCATCCGGGCTCGGCGGCCTGCTGAGGAAGTGGGCGCAGATCATCGGCGTGACGCTGAGCGAGACCACCAGCGACACGGCGATGGCGACGACCAGGGTGACGGAGAACTCCCTCAGCAGCCGGCCGACCACGCCCTCCATGAACAGGAGCGGGATGAAGGCCGCAACCAGCGATACCGTGATCGAGACGACCGTGAAGCCGATCTGGCGCGCGCCCTCGAGCGCGGCACGCATCGGGCGCAGACCCCGCTCCAGGTTGCTGAACATGTTCTCGATCATGACGATGGCGTCGTCGACCACGAAGCCCACCGATACGGCGAGCGCCATCAGCGTCAGGTTGTTGATCGAGAAGCCCAGGCACCACATCGCCGCGCAGGTGCCGGCGAGCGACAGGGGCACGGTGATGCCGGCGGCGATCGTCGGCGTGGGCCGGCGCAGGAAGACGTAGACCACCAGCATGACGAGCACGATCGACAGCGCCAGGGTCACCTGCATGTCGTGCACGCTGGCGCGCAGCGTCATGGTGCGGTCGGCGAGCACGGTTATGTCGACGCCCTCGGGAATCCAGCGCTTGATCTCCGGGATCAGCTCCTTGATGCGGTCGACCGTGTCGATGACATTGGCATCGGCACCCTTGATGACGGTGAGCAGCACCGCCGGCTGGTTGTTGAAGCGCGCCGCCGAGCGCGAGTTGCGCGTGCCGCGCTCCACTGTCGCTACGTCGGAGAGGCGCACGGCCGTCCCGTTGGCCGACTTGATGACGATGTTGCGGTAGTCCTCCACGGTGCGCAGCTGGGCATTGGTTTCGAGCGCGGTCGCCCGCCGGTCGCCGTCGATGATGCCGAGCGGCGTCACCGCATTGGCCTCGGTGATGGCGGTGCGCACCGCCTCGATGGAGAGCCCCATGGCGCCGAGCTGCATGGGATTGACGCGCACGCGGATGGCGGGTTGCTCGGCGCCGGCCACCTGGACCTCGGCCACGCCTTCCACCTGCGAGATGCGCTGGGCGATGACGCTGTCGGCGGCATCGTAGAGCCCGCTGGGCGGGATGGTCTTGGAGGTCAGCGCCAGGATCAGCACCGGCGCCGCGGCGGGGTTCGATTTGCGGAACGTCGGCAGCGACGGCATGTCGGCCGGCAGGTCGACGACCGCGGCGTTGATGGCCGCCTGCACGTCCTGGGCCGCGCCCTCTATGCTGCGGCTCAGCGCGAACTGCAGAGTGATGCGCGTCGAGCCGAGCGAGTTGCGCGACGTCATCTCGGTGACGCCGGCGATCTCGCCGAGCCGCCGCTCGAGCGGGGCCGCCACCTGTGCCGCCATGGTCTCCGGGTCGGCGCCGGGCAAGCTGGCCGAGACGTTGATGGTGGCGAACTCGACCGACGGCAGGCTGGCGACGGGCAGGAAGCGGTAGGCGACGAGGCCGACCAGCATGAGTCCCACCGCCAGCAGCGTGGTGCCGATCGGCCGCTCGATGAAGGGCCGCGAGAAGTTCATGGGGCCCTACTCCGCCGGCCGCCCGGCCGTCTCGGGCGCGGGATAGGGGCGCGCCGGCCCGCGCCCGCCGTCCTCCTCCGCCGTCGTGGCCGGGGCCAGGCGGGCGCGCACGCGCTCCATGGCGAGGTAGATGACGGGCGTGGTGTAGAGCGTCAGCAGCTGGGAGAGCAGCAGGCCGCCGATGATGGTGACGCCCAGCGGGTTCCTGAGCTCGGAGCCCGTTCCGCCTTCCAGCGCCAGCGGCAGGGCGCCGAACAGGGCGGCGAGCGTCGTCATCATGATCGGCCGGAAGCGCAGGAGCGAGGCCTGGATGATCGCCTCGCGCGGGGCGAGCCCCTGCTCGCGCTCGGCTTCCAGCGCGAAGTCGATCATCATGATGGCGTTCTTCTTGACGATGCCCATCAGCAGCACGATGCCGATCAGGGCGATCATGGAAAGGTCCATGCCGACGAGCATCAGCGCCAGCAGCGCGCCGATGCCGGCCGAGGGCAGCGTGGTGAGAATCGTGAACGGGTGGACGAAGCTCTCGTAGAGCACGCCCAGTACGATGTAGATGGCGATGACGGCGGCGAGGATCAGCCACGGCTGGCCCTCGAGCGAGCGCGTGAACTCGTCCGCATCGCCCGAGTAGCTGCCCGTCACCGAGGTCGGCATGCCGATCTCGCGCTCTGCGGCCGTGATGGCCGCGACGGCGTCGCTGAGCGACCGGCCGTGCGCCAGATTGAAGCTCAGGGTGACGGAGGGGAACTGCTCCTGGTGGTAGATGGCGAGCGGGGCCGTGCGGTGCTCGATTCGGGCAATGGCACTGAGCGGCACCTGTGCCCCGCCGGTGCCCGGCACATAGAGGCGCGCCAGCGCCGACGGGTCGCCCTGGTACTGGGGCATGGCCTCCAGCACGACGCGGTACTGGTTGGACTGGGCGTAGATGGTGGAGATCTGCCGCTGGCCGAAGGCGTCGTTGAGCGCGTCGTTGACGGCCTGCATCGACACGCCGAGGCGGCTCGCGGTCTCGCGGTCGACGCGCACCATGGCGCGCAGGCCGCCATCCTGCGCCTCCGACACGACGTCGCGCAGCACCGGCGAGCCGCGCAGCTTGTCGGCCAGCCTGGCCGACCACGTCGCCACGTCGTCGGCATCGGCGCCGACCAGCGTGTACTGGAACTGCGCCCGGCTGACGCGGGTGCTGATCTGCACGTCCTGCACGGCCTGCAAGTAGACCGTGACGCCGGGGATGGCGGCCAGCCTCTCCTTCAGCCGGCCGATCACGGCCTCGACGCCGGCGGTGCGCTGGGCGCGCGGCTTGAGCGTGACCTTCAGGTGGCCGGCGTTGGGCGTGGTGTTGATGGCGCTGACGCCGACGATCGTCACCACGCCGGCCACATCCGGGTCGGAGCGGATGGCCTCCGCCACCCGCGCCTGCAGCCGCTCCATCTCGCTGAAGGAGACTTCAGGGCCACCCTCGAGCACCGCCGTGACGAGCCCCGTGTCCTGCAAAGGCAGGAAACCCTTGGGGACGACGACGTAGAGGCCGACGGTGACGAGCAGCGTGGCCAGGGTGGTGGCAAGCGTCGCCCGCTCGTGGCTCAGCACCCACAAGAGGCTGCGGTGGTAGCCGGCGACCACCCCGTCGACCAGGCCGCTGAAGAAGCGCGCAATGCGGCCGGCCCCGCCGCCCCCGTGATGGCGCAGCATGCGCGAGCACATCATCGGCGTCAGCGTCAGCGACACCACGGCGGAAATGACCACGGCGATCGCCAGCGTCAGCGCGAACTCGCGGAACATGCGCCCGACCAGGCCGGTCATGAACAGCAGCGGGATGAACACGGCGATCAGCGACATCGTCAGCGAGATGATGGTGAAGCCGATCTCGCCGGCGCCGTCGAGCGCCGCCCTCATCGGGCTCTCGCCCCGTTCCATGTGGCGCACGATGTTCTCGATCATGACGATGGCGTCGTCGACGATGAAGCCGGTGCCGATGGTCAGCGCCATCAGCGACAGGTTGTCGAGCGAAAAGCCGCAGAACCACATGACGCCGAAGGTGGCCACCAGCGATACCGGCAGCGCCACGCCGGCGATGAGGGTGGCCCTGACGGTGCGCAGAAACAGCAGCACCACCAGCACCACCAGCGCCACGCTCAGCACCAGCGTGAACTGCACGTCGTGCACGGAGGCGCGGATGGTGCCGGTGCGGTCGTGCACGACGGTGAGCGTTACGTCGCTCGGCATGGCGCGCTGCAGCCGGGGCAGCTCGGCCCTGATGCGCTGCACGGTGTCGATGACGTTGGCGCCGGGCTGGCGATGAATGTCGACGATGATGGCGGGCGTGCCCTGGAACCAGCCGCCGACCTTGGCATTCTCGAGGCTGTCGATGACCTCGGCCACGTCCTTGAGCAGCACGGGAGCGCCGTTGCGGTAGGCGACGATGACCGTCTGGTAGGCGTCGGCGCTGGTGATCTGATCGTTGGCGCCGATGGTGTAGGACTGGTGTGCCCCGTCGAGCGATCCCTTGGGTCCGGCGACGTTGGCGGCGACGATGGCCGTGCGCAGGTCGGCCATGCTGAGGCCGTAGCCCGCGAGCCGGGCGAGATCGGCGCGGATGCGCACGGCCGGCCTGATCCCGCCCTCCACCGCCACGTGGCCGACGCCCGAGACGTTGCTCAGTCGCTGCGCCATCATCGTGTCGGCGAGGTCGGAGAGCTGCCGCAGCGAGATCGAGGGCGAGGTGAGGGCCAGCGTGACGATGGGTGCGTCGGCGGGGTTCACCTTGGCGTAGGTCGGCGGGTAGGGCAGGTTGCGCGGCAGCGTGGAAGCCGCGGCATTGATGGCCGACTGCACGTCCTGCGCCGCCGCATCGATGTCGCGGGTCAGCGTGAACTGCAGCGTGATCTGGCTGATTCCGTAGGACGAGGTCGACGTCATGGCGGCCAGCGCCGGGATCTGGCCCAGCTGGCGCTCGAGCGGCGCGGTCACGAGGTTGGCGGTCGTGTCCGGGTTGGCGCCCGGCAGCTGCGTGGTGACCTGGATGGTGGGGAAGTCGACCTGCGGCAGCGAGGAGACGGGCAGCCACCAGTAGCCCAGCGCGCCCCCCAGCGTGACGGCAAAGCCCAGGAGCGTGGTGGCGATCGGCCGCCTGATGAAGGGGGTGGAGACGCTCATTGCGTCGAGCTTCTTTCAGGCGGCCGCGCGTCGGCCTCGCGCGGCTTGCCGCCCTTGCGCTCCGCACCCTTGGCCGTCGCCTCCCGGCAGCCGTCCGACAGCTGGGCGGCGTTGGCCTGCAGGCAGGCGCGCACCGCGTCCCGGGTACGCTCGACGTTGGCGCAGAGCTTTGCCACGTCCGCCGCGCAGGCGACACGCACGTTGCCGCCGCCCTGCGCCTTGGCCGACGGCCGAGCCTCCCCCTTGCCGCCGGGGGCCGGCCCCTCCTCCCGCGTGATGACCACGCGGGAGCCGTCCTTCAGGCGGGCAAAGCCGGTGGTGACCACCCGCTCCGACTGGGAGATGCCCGTCTTGACCACGGCGAGAGTTTCGTTCTGCAGTCCGACCGTGATGGGCCGCTGGACCACGGTGTCGTCCGGCTGGATGACGTAGGCGAAGGTGCCGCTGGGACCGCGCTGCACGGCGGGCGTGGGAACCACCACGACCTGCGTCAAGGTGTTGACCAGCACCCGCACGTTGGTGAACTGACCCGGCCACAGCTGATAGTCGGCGTTGGCGAACTCGGCCTTCATGCGCACGGTGCCGGTGGTCTGGTCCACCTGGTTGTCGACCACCTGCAGGGTGCCGCGGTCGAGCACCGTCTTGCCGTCGGCATCGAGGGCCTCCACCGGCACCGGCCCGCGCGCCAGCGCCGCGTTGACCTCCGCCAGCTGCTGCTGCGGCAGCGTGAAAATGACGTTGATCGGCCTGATCTCGGTGATCATGACGATGCCGGAGGCAGCGTCGGTGCCGCGCACCAGGTTGCCCACATCGACCATGCGGATGCCGGTGCGGCCGTCGATCGGCGACACGATGGTGGTGTAGTCGAGGTAGGCCTTGGCGCTGGCGATGGCCGCATCGTCGAGCCGCAACTGCGCCGTGAGCTGGGCGACGAGCGCACGCTGGGTGTCGACGGTCTTCTCGGCGACGACGTTGGCGGGCAGCTTGGAGTAGCGCTCGAGGTCACGCTGGGCGTTGGCGAGCTGCGCCTCGTCGAGTGCCTTCTTGGCGATCGCCTGATCGAGCTGGGCGCGGTAGGTGGCGGAGTCGATGGTGACCAGGACGTCACCGCGCTTCACCTCCTGGCCTTCCTTGAAGTTGATGCTCAGGATGCGGCCGTCGACCTGGGCGCGCACCGTCACCGTGTTGCGGGCCTTGGCGGTGCCGACGCCGTTGAGATAGACCGGCACGTCGGCAACGCGCGCGGCCGCGTCGAGCACCGGCACGGGCAGGTTGGCGAGCATCTTGGCGCGGTTGCCGGCCTGCTTCTGCGCGCCGGGCACCAGCGAGACGTAGGCGACGACCGCGACCACCGCCGCCGCGGCGGCGAGGGCGAGCATGCGCTTGACGAACCTGGCCACGACGTCCTTCCTTTCGCAATCGGGTCATTCGCGACCAGTTTGCCTGCACCGGTCCGTTGCCGAACATCAGGTGCACTGACGATGTCCCGGAAGCTCAACGTGCGGCCAAGCCCCCAACCGTCGGCGTCCCCCCGTTTTGCGTTCTCTGCCCCTGGGCGCGGCGGGGCTTGGCAATACTAGCAGCACGGACGCCTTGCAGGGGCAACACCTGTCCCCGGCCGAAGCCGGAAGCCGGCCGCCCCTGCCAGGCATCTTGCCGCGACCGAGGGGTCAGCTCTTGTCCTTGGCCCTGGCGGCGGCCCGCTCGGCCCTGGCCGCCTTGCAACCGTCCGACAGCTGCGTTTCGTGGCTTTCGAGGCACGCGCGCAGGGCACCTTTGCCGCGCTCGACGGTGGCGCAGAATTTCTGCACGTCGGCCGCGCAGGCCGCACGCAGCTTCTGCCGGGCCTCGTCGCGCGCCGCTGGCGTCGGGCTTTGCGCGAGGACGGTCCAGGGGAGAAGCGTCAGTGCAAGCGCGACGCCGAGACTCTTGGGTGACATGTGGGCAAACCTCCAGGTTGCGGGCGTGGCGGCGCGATCCCCGCTGCCGGCACGTGACCTCGGCCTCGCACCCGGCGCCTGAAGGAAACGTCGGCGGGCTCCCGACCCGTCG
>DASRDL010000283.1:0-9370 GCA_035652635.1 Hyphomicrobiaceae bacterium
CGTCGGCAGCGGGCTTGCGGCGGTGGAGGGCGGCGTGGGCAGCCTGATCAGCTTCTCCACCCAGCCCGGCAACGTCGCCGCCGACGGCAAGGGGCGCAACTCGCCCTACTCCGGCGCGCTGGTGAGGCGTCTGGGCGCCGCGGAGGACGATCTCAGCGCCGTCCTGATCGCCGTGCGCAACGACGTGATGAAGGAGACCAACGCCAGGCAGGTGCCGTGGGAGCATTCGGCGCTGACGCGGCGCGTCTATCTCCACCCCGCGGCTCCGGCCGCCGCATCGGCACCGGCACCCCTGGCGCCGCCCGGCGCGCACATCAGGCTGAGCGAGGCGGCCGAGGCCTGGAACGCCGCCAGGGAGACGCGCAGCATCGCCGTGCTCGAGGCCTTCCTGGCGCGCTACGGCGGCACCTTCTACGCCGAGCTGGCACGCGCCCGCCTGCGGGAGTTGCGCAAGTAGTGCAGGCTGGGCACCGTCGCGCACCCCGCAACTCACGGCATCGCTGCGCAGCGATCTTTCCTCCCGGCCGCCGGCCCGGCAGGCCGTGGCGAACGGGGCGTTACGAGTGCCTGGTGCCGGGGACGCGCTGCGAAGTGCCTGTGCCGGCGAGGGCCGGCATGTGCCAATCGACCTCCGCCAGCGGATGGCTGCTCTCCAGAGTGCGCCGGTAGAGGGCAACGTAGTTTTCGGCCATCGCCCTCGCCGAGAAGCGGCGCTCGAACCGGCGGCGAACGGTTCCCCGATCGATGGCGCCCAGCCGCTCGACGGCGGCGACCGCCTCGTTCTCGGCGGAGACGACGAAGCCGGTAACGCCATCCTCGACGATCTCGGACACCGCACCGCAGTCCCAGGCAATGACCGGCGTGCCGCATGCCATCGCCTCGATCAGCACGAGCCCGAAGGGCTCGGGCCAATCGATGGGAAAGAGCAGCGCGGCCGCATTGCCGAGGAACGCCGATTTCTCCGCCTCGCCGATCTCGCCGATGAACTCGACGAGCGGATGATCGAGCAGGGGCTCGATTCGCTCGTGAAAATAAGCCCTGTCGGCCGCATCCACCTTGGCGGCAATGCGCAATCTGCGACCCGTGCGCTTGGCGATGGCGATGGCACGGTCAGGCCGCTTCTCCGGCGCGATCCGGCCGAGGAAGGCGAGGTAGCCTTGCGAAGGCTGCGCAGCCGGTTTGAGGAGGTGCCCGGGTAATCCGTGCGGAACGGTGCCGACCCAGTTGGCAAACGCCAGCGGGCGGCGCTGATGCCGTGAGATCGATACCAGCGGAAATTGCGGCCAGCACGCGTAGAAATTCTCGAGATCGCCGATGTCGAGGCGGCCGTGCAGCGTCGTCACCGTCCGGTGGGCGCGGTCCTCGAACAAGGGAAAGTGGAGAAGGTCGGTGTGAAAATGCAGAATATCGAAATCATCGGCCCGCCGGCGCACCTCGTGCAGCATCACCAGATGGGCGGCAATATCGGACTTCAGTGCCGTCGCATCGAGCCGAATGGCCTGTTTGCGTCCGGGAACGAGACGCGCCTGCGTTGCCGAGTCCGCGCTCGCAAACAGCGTTACGTCATGGCCGAGGCCGATGAGCGCCTCGCAGAGGTAGGCCACCACGCGCTCCGTGCCGCCGTAGAGCGCCGGCGGCACGGCCTCGTACAGGGGTGCGATCTGCGCGATCTTCAGTCGCTTGTGCTTCATTGGCTCCTCGTCATGCATCGCCGACACGGATCGTGGGCGCGAGCCTGAGGCCAGGCTGTCACTCGTCTCCTTTTGATGGTGGCACGGCGCGACTGCGCCGGCCGCGCTCGAACGGCCTGGCGGTCCCCCGTCCGCCGGAGCGGACGTGGGCTCAGGCCTGTTCGCCTTCCCCCAGCCGTTGCTTCGGTGGTAGTCGCAAGCCCGGCGATCGATGCCGACCCTGCAGCGGTGGTCGGACCACCCTGGCCGGATCGCCGGTCTCCACGTCCGCAGGCACCCCCTGTCCGTCTCGTCGCGCGCCTCACCCGATCGCCGGGGCTTCGCCCGGCCGGGGTCTCTCCCTGGCCCTGTCGGGGATGATGCCGCCGTCCTCACCTCCTCGGCATCGATGCGGCGCACTACGACACGGTCATGCAAGGCGAAACTTCACCTTCGACCTCCTTTCCGATTGGCAAGCGACATGTGAACGAAGCGGAACGTGACGCCTCCGCTCCGGCCGCCGATGTAGGAACGTCGATGGCACTATCAAGGGAGGAGTGCCAAAAATTTTCAGCCGGGCTCTTGACGCCGCCGAGACCACACCTACTTCGCTGTTTGGTCGTGATTTTCCGTGGTTGTCGCTTCGCAAGGAGGATGGCTATGGCGACCTGCGACTGCACCTGGTCCCGGCGGTCGGCCGTTGGAGGCGATCGCGTCCCCTCGATGCCCGGGTCTGCGCTCGAGCTTGACCTTGGCCATTGGGCCCTTCCCCTCGAACCGCCGCCTCCCGCTGGTCCCCTGTCGGCCGCAGCCCGGCCCCGAGCCGGAACGGGAGCATGAGTCTGCACCCTCGGCCGCCATGGTCCTCGTCGCAGCGACTACGATCAGCCACAGGCAACAAAGGGAGGTGGAGCATGATCGACTTCAAAGCTCTCGTCCCCTGGCGCGGCAGGTCCGAGGCGCCGGCCAGGCGGGACGACTTCTGGGCTCCGTTCGCGGCCTTCCGCCGCGAGATGGATCGCATGTTCGACGACTTCTTCGACGGCTTGGGCGGCCGCGCGCCGGCCACGCCGTTCTTCGGCTCCCGGACCGGCGTGACCCCCAGCATCGACCTCGACGAGACGGACAAGGAGTTGATCGTCACGGCCGAGCTGCCGGGCCTCGACGACAAGGACTTCGAGGTCACCGTTTCCGGCGACGTCCTGACCCTGAAGGGCGAGAAGAAGGCCGAGCGCGAAGAGCGCAATGGCGATGCCCATTACATCGAGCGCCGCTTCGGAGCCTTCTCGCGCTCGGTGCGGCTGCCGTTCGAGGTGAACGACCAGGAGGTCGACGCTCGATACGGCAAGGGTGTGCTCACGATCCGCATCCCGAAACCCGCCGAGCTGCAGCGTCCGGCACGGCGGATCGAAGTTCGCAGCGTGTGAAATCCAACCGACTGGAGAAGGTGGCGACGTGGCGCGTCACCCCATCCATCGCCAATGAAGGAATGCAGACATGACGGACATAGCAAAGAAGATCAACGATCAGTGGCAGGACTGCGCCAATCTCGTGCTCGGTATCTGGCTGCTGATCTCCCCGTGGCTGCTCGGCTACGCGGCCGAGGCGAAGCCGGCATGGAACGCCCACACCGTCGGCGTTGTCATCGCCGTGGCGGCTGCGGCAGCCCTCGTCGCCTTCCAGAAATGGGAGGAGTGGGTGAACGTGGGCCTGGCCGCGTGGCTGATCGTCTCCCCCTACCTGCTGGGCTACGATTCCCTGCAGGCGGCGCTCTGGAACCAGCTCATCGTCGGTGTGCTGGTCGGCCTGTTGGGGATCTGGGCGGGGGTCACGCTTCCGGGCGGCCTCGCCAAGGGAAGGTGAAGGGGCCGGAGCGGCGCCGGCTGCGGTGCCGGCGCCGCCCGCCGCGGCATCGGCGTCAACGAGGGGGCTGGGCATGCGGGAGGTGCGCGTTCTCGTGGTCGAGGATGAGCCCATGGTGGCGCTCGATTTTGCCGCCATTCTCCAGGACGAAGGCTATGAGGTGATCGGACCGGCACGCAGCATAGACCATGCATTGGACATCATCGGGCGCCAGCCGCGCCTGGATCACGCGCTCGTCGACATCCATCTGCAGGGCCGAACCGTCGAGCCTGTCGCCGAGGCGTTGCAGCGACGCGGCGTCGGGTTTGCTTTCGTCACGGGATCTGGGCAGGAGGCGATCCCCGAGCGGTTCCGCGACGCGCCGCTCGTGCAAAAGCCCTGTCGGGTTGCGGAGCTGCTGAAGGCGCTCGAGCACTCGCGACGCCATTAGGCCGCAGACCGTGAGCCGTCCGACCGGGTCGGCCCGAGGGAAACGACACCGATCATTTCCCTTCTCGCAGCGAATACGGCGCTCCGCGTGGCCGGGTGGGCGGGATGAGCGCCGCCCGTGACATCCGATGATCAAGGCGTGGATCATCCAGGGGACCTGGACGCATCGTGGGTCGCGCATCACGGAACGCTACGTTGTGGCACTGCCCGACAGCGATCGAGCGGTTGGCACACTGAGCCGGGTACTGGGCCCCCGGCGCGGCTTGAAGATGGTCGTGGAAGGTCCCCTGCCGGAAGCCGCCTACTATCGGCTCGGCCTGACACCGGGAATCGTCCTCCGCATCGGCCATGAAGCTCGCGCCAAATAGGGCAAGCCAATCGTGATGAATATCGCTTTCGAGATCACCGCAGTTGCAGACGCGGACGGCGCGTGGGAGATCGTCGGCGTCGAATGCGAGCCGACCAGCGAGATCGCCGACGACGAGCTCGAGGCGTGCGAGGTCGATCAGGGGTCGCGTGAGTTCCGTTTCATCCTGCCGGCGGATTTCGACGGCAGCGAAGCCGTGCTCGCGCGGTTCCCGCGCTATGGGCTCAGCTCGGAGCTGGTCTACGAGGCATGCCAGAACGCGATGGCATCGAGCAAGGATGCGATCGAGCCGTAGCCCCGAGCCTCCTCACCGGTACCCGTGAGGAGGCTTGGCCCGGGTTCCGGTTTTTGGGCTTGCGCCCTCGGCCCGCATGACGGCACGTCGGGGGCGACCGATCCGGTCGGGTCGGAATGTGCTCCAGGCTAGACCCCGAGCAGGTGCTCGAGCCGGATCGGGAGCTCGTTGATGCGCCGACCCGTGGCGTGGAAGACGGCGTTGGCGATCGCCGGCGCCATGCCGACGAGCGAGATCTCCCCCAGCCCCTTGACACCCAGCGGGTTCACGTGCGGGTCGACCTCGTCGACAAAGGCAACGTCGAGCGCCGGCACGTCGAGGTTCACCGGAAGCAGATAGTCGGCCAGGTGCGCATTCACGGGCCGGCCGTCGCGGGGATCGAGCGCCGTGCGCTCCATGAGCGCCATGCCGATGCCGCCGACCATGCCGCCGATGCACTGGCTTCGCGCCAGCCGCGGGTTGACGATGCGCCCGGCCCCATAGACGCCGAGCGCCCGCTTCACGCGCGCAATGCCGACGTCGGGGTCGACCGTCACCTCGGCGAACACCGCGCCGAAAGCGTGCATCGAATACTTGCGCGCGACCTCTTCGTCGCGGGCAACCGAGGCGGTGGCCTCGATGGGTCTGCCGCCTGCCGCAGTGACAATCTCGGCATAGCCTGGACCTGATGGCTGGCCGCCGGTGCGAACCAGGCGGCCGCCCACCCACTCCACGGCGTTGGCACCGAACACCGCCGATCGCTGGTCCTTGACCGCGAGCTCGGCGGCCGTCTTCTGGGCGGCCAGACACGCGGCGCGGATGGCCGAGCCGACAGCCGCCATCGTCTGCGATCCGCCGTGGGGCGGCGTAGGCGGGAAATCCGATCGGCCCAGGCTGAACCTCACCTTGTCCACGGGCAATCCCAGCGTCTCGGCCGCGACCTGCGTCATCGACGTGTAGGTGCCGGGCCCCATGTCGCTGGCGGCCGCTTCGATCTCGGCGGAGCCGTCGGCCAGCAGACGGGCGCGCGCGCTCGCCGGAAACTGCAGCGCCGGATAGGTCGCGGAAGCGACACCCCAGCCGGCGAGCAGCCTGCCGTCGCGCATCGAGCGCGGGGCGGGATTGCGCCGGGCCCACCCGAAGCGTTCGGCCCCGAGCGTGTAGCATTGCATGAGCGAGCGGCTCGAGAACGGGCGGTTCGCGCTCTCGTCGATCGCCGGCTCGTTGCGGCGCCTGAGCTCGATCGGGTCGATGCCGAGCGTGTAGGCGAGCGCGTCGAGCGCCGTCTCCAGCGCAAAGATGCCGCTCGCTTCACCGGGCCCGCGCATGTAGGTCGGCGTGCCGATGTCGAGGGGGACCAGCCGGTACGCCGTGCGGACGTTGGGGCAGGAGTACATGAAGTCCGTCGGAGCCGTCAGTGCCTCGACGAACTGCTCGTAGCGGCTGGTCTCGCCGGTGCCCTCGTGGATGATGCTGGTGAGCCGGCCGTCCGGCGAGGCACCGAGGGCGACCCGCTGCAGCTCCCGCGGCCGATGCCCGGTGGTGTAGGACATCTGCCGCCGGGCGAGCACCAGCTTGACGGGGCGGCCGACATGGCGGGCGGCGATGGCCGCCAGCGTCACATGGGGCCACGTGCGCAGGCTCGTGCCGAAGGCTCCCCCGACGAAGGGGCAGATGACCCGAACCATGTCTTTGGACATGCCGAAGATCGCCGCGATCTCCTGCTGCTCGTTGGCGACGAACTGGCTCTTGCTCCACAGCGTCAGCCGATCGCCGTTCCACGCCGCGATGGTCGCATGCGGCTCCATGGGATGATGGTTCTGGCGCGCGATATCCGACCTGACGTCCACCTTCACCGGGGCGGCGGCGAAGGCCGCATCCGCATCCCCGCGCGACTTGTCGGCTTCCGTCCGGCCGGCGCCGCCGGGGACGATCGCGCGCGCCTGCGGATCATGGGGATCGACGACCGGGCGCTGTGCGGCGTAGCTCACCTGCAGGGCCGCAGCCGCGCGCTCCGCGCGGTCGAGGCTGTCGGCGACGATGACGGCCACGGGCTGCCCGTAGAACCGCACCTGGTCGTCCTGCAGGACGTGGAGCCGCTCGCCGACCGGCGGATCGATGCCGGACTTGTGCGGGTTGTAGGCGAGCCGCGGCGCGTTGCGATGGTCGATGACGGCGAGCACGCCGGGCATGCTCATGGCGGATGCGGAGTCGATTGCGGTCACGCGACCGAGGCCGATGGCGCTGCTGACGACGACGGCGTAGGCCTGGTTCGGCTGGTTGAACTCCGCCGCATAGCGCGCCGTGCCCGTCACCTTGGCGCGACCGTCGATACGGGCGAGCGGTTTTCCGATCACTTGCAGGGTCATAGCGCATCTCTCGCGAGTTCGAGGGCACGGACGATGGTCGGCGGCATGAGCTCGATCTTGTAGGCGTTGTGCGATTGCGCCCGGGCGCCCTCCGTCGATGCCTGCGCGGCTTTCATGAAGGCGTCGCGGTCCGCGGGCCTGCCGACCAGCAGCTTCTCGCAGGCGCGCATGCGCCACGGCCGGGTGCCGACCCCGCCGCAGGCGATGCGCGCTTCCCGCACCATCCCGCCTTCGATGTCGAGAGCGGCGGCAGCCGACACCACGGCGAATTCGTAGGACGCGCGGTCGCGCACCTTGAGATAGCGCGCCCGCCGTGCATAGCGGCCGCCGGGCACCCTTACCTCGACGATCAGCTCGCCCGGCTGCAGAGTGTGCTCCAGGTGCGGCGTGGAGCCGGGCAGCCGATAGAGGTCCTCCACGGAGAGTGTCCGCTCGCCCGCCGGACCCTGCACGCGCATGGTCGCATCGAGCGCCACCAGTACAACGGCGAGATCGGACGGGTGGGTGGCGATGCAATGGCTGCTCGCGCCGAGGATGGCGGCGCCGCCGTAAATGCCGCCGATCGCGGCACAGCCCGTATCAGGCCCACGCTTGTTGCAGGAGGCGTCGAGCATGCGGAAATAGGGGCAACGCACGCGCTGCAAGAGATTGCCGCCGATGGTCGCCATGTTTCTGAGCTGCGGCGTGGCGCCCTCGACGAGCGCTTCCGAGATCAGCGGCTGCAGGCGCCGGGTATCGGGATGGGCGGCGCAGTCGGCCATGCTCACCAGAGCGCCGATGACGAGATCGCCGCCCGCGGCCCGAATGCTCTTCAGCGGCAGCGCGTTGATGTCCACCAGGCGCTGCGGCTGTTCCACCTCCTCGCGCATCAGGTCCACCAGCGTCGTGCCGCCGGCGATGTAGCGCGCCCCCGCAGCGGCGGCCGCAATGGCTTCGTTGACGGATTGCAATTTCTGCAGGCTGAAGGGGATCATGGCTTGGCCTCCTTGGCCACGCTGGCGATGGCCTCGACGATCCCGGCATAGGCACCGCAGCGGCAGATGTTGCCGCTCATCCAGGCCTTGATCTCCTCCGGCGAGCCGGCGTGTCCCTCGGCAATGCAGGCGACGCCGGACATGATCTGGCCGGATGTGCAGTAGCCGCACTGGAAGCCGTCGTGCTCGATGAACGCCGCCTGCAGCAGGTGCAACGTCTCGCCCTTGGCGAGCCCCTCGATCGTCGTGATCTCGGCGCCGTCGTGCATCGCCGCCAGCATCAGGCAGGCATTGACGCGTTTGCCGTTCAACAGGACGGTGCACGCCCCGCACGCGCCCGCATTGCAGCCCTTCTTCGTGCCGTATGAGGGCTGTCGTGCAGATGCGCGACCGGGGAACGCCGGGCCGAGCCTGGTCCCGCTCTGGCCTTTCGGGGCCTCGCGGCGGCGCATGACGTGGCGGCTGTTTTTCGCCGTCCCTGCGCACGGCCGCAAATTCATGCACTATGGTCCCGGCGAGTCGTCCCGGCGCGAGCGAGCAGAGGCGGAATGGCCGCACCCGGCCCAAATGTCGGCGTCTACAGCGATGCGCTGGTGGTTCTGGCCACCGCCGGCGTGGTGGTGCCGCTGGTGCAGCGCTGGCGGGTGAGCCCCATCCTCGCCTACCTGGTGGCGGGCGCGGTGCTGGGTCCGCTGGGGCTCGGCTCGCTGCAGCACGTCTTTCCGCCCATCTTCTGGGTCACGGTGAGCGATGCCGACAACGTGACGCACATCGCCGAGCTCGGCGTCGTCTTCCTGCTCTTCCTCATCGGCCTCGAGCTGTCGGCGCAGCGCCTCTTCACCATGCGCCGGCTGGTGTTCGGGCTCGGCAGCCTTCAGATCGTGATCTCGGCGGCCGTCATAGGCGCCATCGCCGCGCTGTTCGGCAACAGCGGCGTGGCCTCGGTGATCCTGGGGCTGTGCCTCGCCCTGTCGTCGACCGCCATCGTCATCGAGGTGCTGTCCCGGCAGCGCCGGCTGACCACCGCCGCCGGCCGGGCCACCTTCGCCGTGCTGCTGGCACAGGACCTCGCCGTCGTGCCGCTGCTGCTGCTGGTGTCGATTCTCGGTGCACGCGCGGGCGGCTCGCTGCTGGCGGGGGTGGCGCTGGCGATGGGGCAGGCCGCGGCGGCGCTCGCCATCATCGTCGTGGTCGGCCGGATGATGCTGCGGCCGCTGTTCCGGCTGGTGGCGGCTGCCGGCGCCACGGAGCTGTTCGTGGCCGCCACCCTGTTCGTCATCATCGCCACCGGCATGGTGGCGGCGCTGGCGGGACTGTCGATGGCGCTCGGCGCCTTCGTCGCCGGCCTGCTGCTGGCCGAGACCGAGTTCCACAAGGCGGTGGAGACGACCATCGAGCCGTTCAAGGGGCTGCTGCTCGGCATC
>DASRDL010000284.1:0-10421 GCA_035652635.1 Hyphomicrobiaceae bacterium
CGCCGGTGATCGCCAGCGCGGCTTTGCGTCCGGAGGCATGCAGTGCCGAGATCAATTGCTGCCAGGCAGCGTCCGACGGGCTCATGGCACGTCCATCGTCCGAGGCTCGAGCGCCTCGCGAAAGGTGAAAGACGGCTCGGGCGGTGTCAACACGGCACAAGGCTGCCGGGCTCCGGCCCCGGCGGCTTCCGGCGCCGTCGCGCTGCCTCGCCGCGCGCGGCGATGCGGCGCCGCGGCAACCGCAGCGACCCGCGCCGACCCCTTCCGTGCCGGGGGCGCGGCGCCCGCATGCCCGGCCGCAGCCCGACCGACCTCACGGCGATGTGAAGCAGCCCACGGATTGACTCGGTCGGTCGACCGAAATAGATGCTCCGGACATGAATCGGTCGAACGACCGACCTTATTTGGATCGAAAGGAGACTTCCCATGGGTGCAATCGCTTCAGCTCTCTACGGTGTGGTCGTCTATCTGCTGTTCTTCGGCACGTTCCTCTACGCCAGCGCCTTCGTCGGCAACCTGCCGGTGCCGAAGACGATCGACAGCGGTGAAGCGGGAGCCCTGATCCCCGCGCTCGCCGTCGATACGCTGCTTCTCGGACTCTTTGCCGTGCAGCACAGCGTTATGGCCCGTCCGGCATTCAAGCGCTGGTGGACCCGCTTCGTGCCCCCCGCGGTCGAGCGCAGCACCTATGTGCTGGCCGCCAGCCTGGCGCTGCTGCTGCTCTACTGGCAATGGCGGCCCATTCCCGAGCCGGTGTGGACCGTGACGCAGCCCGTTGCCGTCCTCGTCCTGCAGGCGCTCTTCTGGATCGGCTGGGGCCTGGTGCTGCTCAGCACCTTCCTCATCAATCATTTCGAGCTGTTCGGGCTGCGCCAGGTCTATGCCCGGCTGCGCGGTGCAACGCTGCCGCCGCCCGTGTTCAGGACCCCGCTGCTCTACAGGCAGGTCCGCCATCCGATCTATCTGGGCTTCCTCATCGCCTTCTGGGCGACGCCCGCCATGACGGTCGGCCACCTGTTGTTCGCCCTCGCCACCACCGGCTACATTCTGATCGGCATCCATCTGGAGGAGCGCGACCTGATCGAGCTGTTCGGCGATCAGTACCGCCGCTATCGCCAGCAGGTGTCGATGCTGATCCCATGGCCGGGCCGAAAGACGGTTTCGCCGCCGTTGGTCCCCGGCCAGCTCGAACGCCGGTAGCCGATACGCGCCGACCGGCAGGCAGGACGCGGGAGGGGTTGAACCGTATGGCGCGCGCCGTCGCGAAGAGGGCCGCCACCAGCACCACGCTGCTGGAGGCGGCCAAGAAGGTGCTGAGGCAGAACGGCTACTCGGGACTTTCCACGCGCGATGTCGCCGCCGCGGCCGGCGTGCCGCTGAGCCAGATCCACTATCACTTCGGCTCCAAGCAGGGAATGATGCTGGCGCTGTTCGAGTATCTCAACGCCCAGCTCCTCGATCGCCAGCAGGCGATGTTCGCCGATCCCACACTTAAGATTTCGGAGCAGTGGGACCGCGCCTGCCGGTACCTCGACGACGACATCGCCTCGGGCTACGTGCGCGTGCTGCAGGAGCTGATCGCGGCGAGCTGGGCGGATGCGGCAGTCGCCAAGGTCGTGCGCGCCGGCATCATGGGCTGGGTCGAGCTCATCGTGAACGTGGCGCGCAGGGCGCAGCGGGAGCTCGGCGGCCTCGGTCCCTTCTCTCCGGAGGAGGTCGGAGCCCTGGTGGCCAATGCCTTCATCGGCGCGGAGAGCCTCTATTTGCTGGGCTTCGAGCGGAAAGGCTCGCCGGTACGCGAGGCGTTGCGGCGGGTCGGCGATCTCATTCGCCTTGCGGAAGGCGCGGCAGCGATGAGGTGATGCTATGCGCGCCAAGCTTCCCCGCGAGGATGGCTTCGTCGAACGCAATGGCGTGAAGCTCCACTACGAAATCTACGGGCACGGCCCGGAGACGATGGTGTTCCTGCCGCCCTGGAGCATCGTCCACTCCCGCGTCTATAAGTCCCAGCTGCCCTACTTCAGCGAGCGCTTCCGCTGCATCGCCTTCGACCCCCGCGGCAACGGCAAGTCCGATCGCCCCGCCGACGTGGCGGACTATTCCCTCGACAACTACATCGCCGACGCGCTGGCGGTCATGGACGCGACCGACGCCGGCCAGGCCATCCTCGTCGGCCTCTCCCTCGGCGGCCTGCACGCCTGCATCCTGGCCGCCCACCATCCCGAGCGCGTCCGGGCTGCGATCCTGGCCGGCACGGCCGCGCGCATCGGGCCGAACCGCCCGCAGGGGCGCGACCAGGACTTCCACGTCAAGCGCGAACGCTTCGAGGGATGGGACAAGTACAATCGCGACTACTGGCTGGTGAACTACCCCGACTTCGCCGAGCACTTCGTCCGCAACATCTTCTCCGAGCCGCACTCCACCAAGCAGATCGAGGATGCCATCGGCTGGGCCAACGAGACTTCGGGCCCGGTGCAGGTCCTCACCGTGGAGGCCCGCGCCATCCCGTCGCCGTTCGATCTCGGCGAGGCCATGTATCGCAGGATCCGCTGCCCCGTGCTCATGATCCATGGCGACGACGACCGCATCCAACCCCATGCGCGCGCCAAGGTGGTGGCCGAGGCCACCGGGGCCGAGCTCGTTACCATTCCGGGCGGGGGTCACAATCCCCTGGGCCGCTTTCCCGCGAAGTGCAACGCGCTGATCGTCGACTTTCTCGACCGCAGGCTCGGCATCGCCGCACCGCGGCGACGGCGGGCCGCCGCCCGCAAGGCGAAAAGAGCGCTCTATCTCTCCTCGCCGATCGGCCTCGGCCACGGACGCCGTGACATCGCCATCGCGCGGGAGCTGCGCAAGCTGCATCCCGATCTGCAGGTGGACTGGCTTGCGCAGGACCCGGTGACACGCCTGCTCGAGGCCAAGGCCGAGCGCATACATCCGCTGAGCGCCCGGCTCGCCAGCGAGTCGCGGCACATCGAGCTGGAATGCGGCGAGCACGAGCTGCACTGCTTCCAGGCCATCCGGCGCATGGACGAGGTGCTGATCGCCAACTTCATGATCTTCCAGGATGCCGTCGAGGAAGGCGGCTACGATCTCGTCATCGCCGACGAGGCCTGGGAGGTCGACCACTACTGGCACGAGCATCCGGAGCTGAAGAAGGCAGCGCTCGCCTGGCTCACCGACTTCGTCGGCTACGTGCCCATGCCTTCCGGCGGCGCGCACGAGGCGTTCCTGACCGCCGACTACAACGCCGAGATGATCGGCCACGTCGAGCGCCATCCCGGCGTGCGCGACCGCGCCATTTTCGTCGGCTCGCCCGCGGACATCGTACCGCTGTCGTTCGGCAAGGACCTGCCGCAGATGCGCGATTGGGTGCCGCGGCACTTCGAGTTCGCGGGCTACATCATCGGCGAGCATCCCGACGCCTTCGGCACGCGGACCGAGCTTCGCCGTCAACTCGGCTACCGCCGGGACGAACGGGTGTGCATCGCGGCCGTGGGCGGATCGGGCGTGGGAGCGCATCTTCTGCGGTGCATCATCCGGGGCTGGCCCGCGGTGCGCACCGAGGTGCCGGACATGCGCCTGATCGTGGTCGCGGGTCCGCGCATAGACCCCCGGTCGCTGGCGGCGCCGCCGGGCGTGGAGGTGCGCGCCTTCGTGCCCGACCTCGACCGCCATCTTGCGGCCTGCGATCTGGCCCTGGTGCAGGGCGGGCTTACGACCTGCATGGAGCTGACCGCGGCCGGCACGCCGTTCCTCTACTTCCCGCTCAAGAACCATTTCGAGCAGAACTTCCACGTCGCGCACCGCCTCGACCGGTATCGCGCCGGCCGGCGCATGGAGTTCGCAACGGCGACGCCGGAGACGATCGCCGAGGCCGTGATCGCGACCATGCGGACGCCGGCCGAATTCGAGCCCGTCGAGGCGGGTGGCGCCGCCCGCGCGGCCCATATGCTGGCCGACCTGCTCTGAGCCCGCGCCGCCGTCTCGGCCCGCGCCTTCATGGCCGACAGGCCATGTCGGGAGGTCAGTACATGAGGTAGGGGGCACGCTGCGGCTTGAAGCGGGCCACCTCATCGGCCCACGCGGCGATGATGGCCGCCCCATCGCTCCCGCCGGCGAGCATGCGGTGCAGGCGGCGGGTGCCGGCGATGGCATGGAACATCTTGAGGTTGGGAAAGAGCGAGCGCACGCCTTTGGCCCGTGCCTCGTCCGCCAGCAGGGCGAGCACGTGCATGCCCGCCTCGAGCGGCGTGAACGCGGCCACGTCCGTGACGTTCACGCGCACCCCGGCGATGCGCGTGCCGGCAAAGCGCGGGCTGGTGGCGATGCCGGGCAGCGAGCGGGGCGTATAGCTCACCGCCTCGAAGCGAACGCCCGGCAGGCCGGCGGCCTCGAGACGGCCGGCAAGGCGCTTGGCATCGAGCCACGGCGCCCCGAACAGGCAGAACGGGGTCGGCGTGCCGCGCCCCTCGTTGACGGCGAGCTCGCCGACCATGCCGATGCCGGGATAGACCAGCGCCGAGTCGAAAGACGGGATGTTGGGGCTGGTCGCGACCCAGTCGCGCCCCGTCTGCGGCCAGCGCATCGCCCGCTGCCAGCCCTCGAGCCCGATCACATCGAGGGCGAGGCCGCCCAGCCCGTCGAGCCACCTTTCGCCCACGATCATGCGGGCGAGCTCGCCCACGGTGAGCCCGTGCACGATGGGGATGGGATAGCGCCCCACGAACGAGGCGAGCGCCGGCTCCAGCACGAAGCCCGACACGTACTCGCCGCCCAGCGGGTTCGGCCGGTCGAGCACCAGGAAGGGGATGCGCGCGGCGGCCGCCGCCTGCATGGCGAGGCCCATGGTGGAGATGTAGGTGTAGAAGCGGGCGCCGACGTCCTGGATGTCGAAGACGAGGATGTCGATGCCGCGCAGCATGGCAGGCGTCGGCTTCTTCAGCGCGCCGTAGAGACTGCGGATCGGAGCGCCGGTCGCGGCATCGACGCCGTCCTTGACTGCGGCCCCCGCTTCCGCGGTGCCGCGCAGCCCGTGCTCCGGCGCGAAGATGGTCGCGAGCTTCACGCCCGGCGCGCGCGCGATGAGATCGGCCAGATGCTCACCGTGCGCGCGCCCCGTCTGGTTGGTGATGAGGCCGACGCGCTTGCCGGCGAGGCGCGCGAACCCCGAATCGGCGAGCACCTCCGCGCCGACCCGGACCGGCGGCGGAGACGTTGCAGTGTGGGAGGGATTGCCTGCCATGACCGGAGCACACACTGCCGCCGGAAGCGAGACCATCAGCGCCCGCCTGGTCAACACTGCGCGAGCTTCCTGTGGGCCCGCAACGTGAACCTCGCGCCGCGCACCTGGACGCTCATCGGGCGGGGGTGATGGCCGGCGCCCACGAGCGGACGGCGGCCGCAGGGGTCAGATCGCGGCCGATCTCGGCGGCAACGCAGTTGGCCCGATTGATGTAGGAGTTGGCGAGCGCGGCGTGGCTCTCGAGCGAGCGGTCGATCTGGGTCTCGTCGCACTTGTCGGGATGGCCCTTGAAGAGATCGATGTAGTCGCGCGACAGGCTGGAGAGCTGCCAGCCCACCGGCAGCGGCATGAAGTTGTAGTAGACGCCGGCCTCGAGCAGCTTGAAGCCAGGCTTGGGGTCGGCGGCGAGGTCGTATTGCGTGGTGTAGCCGCGCCCCTGCCAGGTGGCGAGCGCCGCCAGGAACGGCGTGAAGAAGTCGCCCTGCGCCCGGTTGTCGGGCGCATCCATCCAGAAGCGCTCGAACGGGATCCAGGCCGCCGAGATCATGATGAGCTTGATCTCGACGGGCGGCAGGGCCGGGTTCTTGGACTGCAGCTCGGCCAGCGACTGGGCGAGCTTGGAGGCGGTGGCGACGCCCGAGTTGTCGACGTAGCCGCCGTCGACGAAGCTCATGCGCCGCAGGCGCGCCCTGGGACCCAGGTCCTTCTGATTGGGGTCGGTGAACGTGTACCAGCCGGCCGGCGAGATCCAGGGGAAGCGTGCGCTCAGGCCCACCGCCGTGCTCAGCGGCATGTCGACCGGATCGACGCCGGTGGCGAAGAAGTCGAAGGCCTTGGCCGAGCCGGTCCACGGCGGCCCGATGGAGGTGAAGTCGAGCGGGCTCAGCACCATCTGCATGCCGGTCTCGATGTTGCTGACGTTGAAGGCCAGCGCCGGCGTCGCGCCCGTCAGACAGGCGGCGGCACCGGCGCCGCACAGCTCGAACAGAGTCCCGCGCAGCGGATTGGGGCCGCCGACGGCGCCATAGCCCCAGGCATCCTCGAACGCATACTCGAGCGCGCGGGCGCGGTCGAAGGCCGGCACCGGCCAGGGAACGAAGCGCTGCAGGAAATCCGGGAACAGACCGCCCCACACGACGGGGGCGAGGATGTCGCGGGAGAGAATGGCATCGACGCGCTTCTCGTAGTTGCCGCGATCGGGCAGGCTCGCGAGGCAGGGCTGCGCCTCGCCGTTGACGGCGAGCGCGCGCACGAGTCCGGCGTAGACCGCGGCGCCGAGGCTGCCGCCGGAGACCGAGCTCACCGCGAACACGTGCTGGGCGAAGCTGGGGCACAGGTCCTGCATGCGGCCCAGGAACTTGGCGGTCTGGTAGGCGGCATAGAGGCCGCCGCCCTCGGCGGCGATGATGTAGACGGGGTAGGGCCTGTTGGCGTCGCGATAGGCCTGGGCGTCCTTGCGCGCCGCGAGCCAGGTGGTGAAGGCCGCCTCCACCGTCGGGCGCTCGACGCTGGCCGGCTGGTGACGGAAGCGGTGATTGTCGGTGAGGCCGAAGACCTCGAACAGCACGAGCAGCACGAGCAGGGTGCCGAGCACCGGCACGCCGAAGATGCGGTAGTACCGGGCGAACAGCCCCGTCAGCACGGCGAGATTGACGAGCCACAGCGCGAACAGGGGGATGGCGCCGAACAGCTGCGGCAGGTGCACGGGGTCGCGGATCAGCAGGACGATCGAGGCCAGGATCACCGCCGGAAACAGCATCCAGTTGCTGAAGATGGCGAGCCTGCGCGCCCGCGCCGTGCCGGCCGGCGTGATGCCCCGCTCGAAGGCCGCAATGCCGATGAACAGCACGACCGCCAGCGCGCCGCAGGTGCCGGCGCCGATCAGAAAGTCCTTCTTGAGGTCGGCGATGACCTTCAAGGGGCCGGCGAGAGAATCGGGGGCGTTGCCCATCTCCAGCGCCGGCAGTCGGCTCAGCCAAATGCCGAGCCCGGCACCGAGGAGGGGAAGCGTGGCCAGCAGCCGCGGGCCCCAGCGCAACATCCACGAGCAGAGCGGGTGAGGGACGATGTGATCGTCCGGCAGGTCCTCGGCCGCGTCGTGCGCGCTCTGGCGCGCGATCTGCCAGAGCACCACCGCGAGCGCCAGCAGCGAGGCCAGCGCCAGCAGCCACTGCAGGTCGAACGGGTTCCTGGCGCGATCCTGCGTCAGCACCCGGTGCACCTCGAGCGTCTGATCGAACGAGGTGAGCACCAGCACCGCCAGCAGCGCCATCGCCAGCGGCACGCGGATGGCGAAAAAGCCGCGCACCAGCCCGTCGAGCCACCGCTCCGGCTTGGGCTCATGCGGCTGCGGCGGCTGATCAGTCATCGGTCATCCCCCGAACGGCGCGACTGCTGACGTCTCGGCAGCGGCTGTGGAACGGCGCGAGGCTAGCCTGGACTGCGGTTGCCGCAGCGCAGCTGCAGCTCGCGCTTGCGGGCCGAGTAGGTGAGGGAGCGCGTCTGGGAGCCGCAGGCATCGACACACAGCTTCACGCATTCCACCTCGCAAGAGGGCGGGCACGACCAGCGGCCGCAGCACTGGACCGAGCAGGCGCGGCGCACGTTCTGCGCGGCGCAGGCGTTCTCCTGAGCGAGCGCCGCCGACGCCCAGGCGAGCGACAGCGCTGCCGCCGCCAGCGCCGATCGCAGGACTTGACCGAATGCCGACACCGCAACCTCCAACGCGCTTGCCCGCGGCCACGACCGACGTGGAGCCCCGAGCCTAGCCGCCAATCGTGCCGGCCATGCGGCGGCGCGCGCGACCGGCGCCCGCCGGCCGGGAGCGGCGGCGCCGGCGTTCGGCCTCGGTCGCGCTCCGGGCGGCGGATCGCATCAGAGCTTGGTCGGGAAGCGGAGCCCTGGCGCCAGCCCGTGCGGATAGAAGTCCCAGAAAACGTAGATGGCGACGAAGATGATGACGGTGATGATGGCTCCGACGAAGGCATTCCGGGTCAGCGAGTTGCCGATGAGCGAAGCGACGAAGGCGAGCCCCGCTAACAGCCCGACGGCCGGCCATGGGATGTCGGCCCAGTTAATTGGCATGGATATGCTCCTGTCGGTTGCTTCATCACGTGCCGTGCGCGGGCAGTTTACCAGATCGCCTGCCGCCGATGCGATGGCCGCAACCCGCCGCGCGCAGAGAACGGCGGGAGGGCGTGGTTCATCTGCCACCCTCGCCGAGAAACAACGTTTCCACCCAAGCGGTTAGTCTGCGGTCCGAGCGCGGCAACTGCTCTGCCGCACTGCACGGTCGGCGCACATTGACCGTCCGCGCGCGGCAATTCCTCCACGATTTCGACGCAATCGGAGCACCAGCCAGACTGTCACATTGCCTTCAAGGACCGCAGCGCGGATAGCTCGCAAGACGGGTCGTCTCCCCGCCGGGCGCCTGCGGATGACAGACCGGGCCGGCTCCTGATCGCTGCTCCATGGACCTCTTCGTCTTCATCGCGGTGCTTGCCGCCGCCGCCTTCCACGCCGGCTGGAACGCGCTGCTCAAGATCAACCTCGAGCCGTTCGTTGCCACCTCGCTGGTGGCCGCCGCCTCGGGCCTGGTGGTACTGCCGGTGGCATTCGTGGCCGGTATGCCGAACGTGGCGGCCTGGCCCTACGTCCTGGCCTCGGTGGCGATCCACATCGTCTACTATCTCTCGCTCGCGCGCGCCTACCGCTTCGGCGACCTCGGCCAGGTCTACCCGATTGCCCGCGGCACCGCGCCGCTGATGACGGCGGCGGTCGCCTCCGGCTGGCTGGGGGAGCGCCTCGGGCCCTACGGCTGGGCCGGCATCCTCATTCTCGCGGCCGGCATCCTGCTGCTGGCGTTGCGGGGGGGGAGAGCGCGCGCGCCGTTCGATCGCGTCTCGGTGGGGTTCGCCCTGCTCAACGCGCTCACCATCACCTCCTACACGCTGGTGGACGGCATCGGCGCGCGCACGTCCGGCGCCCCGCTGCAGTACACCGTGTGGCTGTTCCTGCTCAGCGGCGCCACTATGGGGCTCTATGGCCTCGCGCGCCTCGGTCCGCGGCTGGCGCGCGACTTCGCCGCGCATTGGCGGCTCACGCTCGGCGGCGCCGCGCTGTCGACGGCGGCCTACGGCATCGCCATCTGGGCGATGACGGTGGCACCGATCGCGCTCGTCGCCGCGCTGCGCGAGACCAGCGTGCTGTTCGCGGCGCTGCTCGGCATGGTGCTGCTGCGCGAGCCCGTGCTGCCGGTCCGCTTCCTCGCGGCCGTTCTGGTGCTGGCCGGCATGATGCTGATGCGGCTGCGCTGACCTTTGGGCTTCAGCGGCCCTTCGGCGGCTCGCCCGCCGGCGCCGGCAGGATCGAGCCGGTCGAGACGGAGCCGGCCGACGCCGGGATGGACTGCGCCTTGGCCGGCGGCGCCTCGAGCACCCAGGCCAGCCCGAGGAACCACTTGTTGTCCTGCGGCAACAGGCGGTGGTGCAGCTCGGTCCACAGCGCGCGGGAGGAGATGTTTTCCACGAACACCTTGGTCGGCGGCGTGACGAGGAAGACCAGCACCGCGGCGGCCGCCATGGCCGCGGAATGGCCCCAGTGCTTGGTGTCGACGAGCTTGAGCGCGGTGCCGAACGAGGCCTTGATGCGCGTGTCCATGACGTCGACGGAGTAGATCTCGTCGAGGATCAGATGCGTGAGGAAGCCCGCACCCATGAACCCGGCGGCGAGCCAGGCCACCCCCTCGTCCCGGTGCAGCAGCCGGCTGTAGACGAGCGCCGTGACGAAGGCGCAGAACACGAGCGCCAGCAGCGAATGCCAGATGCCGCGGTGATAGCTGAAGTGGAAGAACACCTCTTTGGCGACGTAGCGCACGAGGAGCAGCGTGCCGAGCCAGAGGATCAGCATCTCGGCAATGGAATACTTGCGCTCCAGGCTGAACAGCACGGCAAAGGAGAAGAAGACGGCGAGCCCGGCGAACATGGCGCGGGCGGGGCGCGAGTCCTTGAGATCGATGTCGGGCAGCACCGAGCCCAGCACGCCGGCCAGCGTCACGGCGACGATGTTCTCGGGGGCGACGAGGTCCGCCGCCACGGTGACGGTCGCCAGCGCGCCGCTGACGATGGTGCCTACGCCGATGTGGGTCGTGAAGTTGGCCATGCGCGCCTCGCTCGCG
>DASRDL010000285.1:0-2115 GCA_035652635.1 Hyphomicrobiaceae bacterium
GAAGTCGGCGATGATCAGCATGAGCGCGCCTTGCTGCCAGACGGGCAGGCGCGAGGCCGGCCCGAAGCCGTTGAGCAGCAGCTCCCTGTCGAGCTTGCCGTAGGCCAGCAGCGCCACCGGCACGACGGCGATGACGACCGATGCGCGCGTGATGGCGCGGGTGACGAGCGGCGTGAATCCCCAATAGACGAGGTCGGTCCAGAAGCCGCGGCGAAGTATGGGCAGCCGCCTCTCGCGCGGCCGGCAGCTGCAGCAGGCGGAAGGCGATGAACAGCACCACGAAGCCGATCAGCACTCCCTGCACGGTCGGCGGCATGGGCGCACCTCGTATTGCCGTGGCTTTTCCGGCTCGAACGTGTGGGCCACCCAAATCCGTCGCCCGCTGTCTGCCCAGCTCGAGCGCGATGGCTCCGTGCGGCGAGTCCCGCGCGTCTTGCACCCCTAGTCTCTGTCAGAAGGCCTCGATCCACGGGCGCAGGTCCATTTCGTGCGCCCAGGCGTTGCGCGGCTGCGAATGGAGCTGCCAGTAGGCCTCGGCGATGGCGTCGGGGCTCAGGATGCCGTCGCGCTCCTTCAGGGCATAGCGGTCGGGGAAGCTCGAGCGGATGAACTCGGTGTCGATGGCCCCGTCGATGACGACGTGGGCGACGTGGATGCCCTGCGGCCCGAGCTCGCGCGCCATGCTCTGCGCGAGCGCGCGCAAAGCATGCTTGGCGCCTGCGAAGGCGGAGAAGCCGGCG
The DNA here is from genome assembly GCA_035652635.1 of Hyphomicrobiaceae bacterium. Lineage (GTDB taxonomy): Bacteria > Pseudomonadota > Alphaproteobacteria > Rhizobiales > Hyphomicrobiaceae > AWTP1-13. Next base: position 741 of record DASRDL010000285.1, read on the forward strand.
CTGCCGCGCACGCTGGCCGTGGCGCCGGTGAAGAGGATGGTGCCGCGGCCGCGCGGGCCCATCACGCGCGCCACCTCGCGGCCCATCAGGAAGCCGGCGAAGCAGCCCATCTCCCACACCTTGAAGTAGACCCTGGACGTGGTCTCGCGGATGGGGAAGCGCACATTGGCGCCGATGTTGAAGGCGGCGACCTCGATGGCGCCCACCTCGCGCTCTATCGTGTCGACGAGCGCCACCATCTCGTCCTCCTTGCGCGCGTCCGAGCCGAAGGCGCGCGCCCGGCCGCCTTCCGCCTCGATGCGCGCGACGAGGGGAGCGAGCTTGTCGGCGTGGCGCCGCGTGACGCAGGCGACGAAGCCCTCGCGGGCGAACCTGCGGGCGATGGCCCCGCCGGTCGCATCGCCGGCACCGATCACGAGGGCAACCTTGGCGTTGGCCATCGCAGCATCACCTCCCGCCGTCAGCCAGAGAGCCGGGACCCGGCATGACAAGCGTGGGTGTGCGACAGGGCGGTGTCAACACGCCGGGCGATGTGCGATGCCGACGGCTTGCGGCCCGCGCCGACCCGGTTCATTGTTTGCCCATGACCACGACCTCCGCACCTTCCGCTTCCCCCGCCGGCTCCCGCTCGCACTCGGTTCCGATCAAGGGTGGTCGCTTCCTGATCACCGGGGGCGCCAGCCTCGTCGGATCGGCCAGCGCCGAAGTGTTGCTCAACGAGGGCGCGGGCGAGGTAGTGGTGCTCGACAGCTTCTTCCAGGGCTCCGCCGACAACATCAAGCACCTTGAGGGAGACAAGCGCCTGAAGCTGGTCCAGGGCGACGTGATGCGCCTGCCGCAGCTGATCGCGGCGACCAAAGGCATGGACGGCGTGCTGCACCTCGCCGCCCTCATGTCGATCACCATGGACCGCGATCCCTGGACAGGGCTCGACGTCAACGTGCGCGGCACCCAGAACGCCATCGAGGCCTGCTGCCTCAACGGCGTGAAGAAGATCGTGTTCACGTCGTCGAGCGCCGTCTACGGCTACGGGCCCGGCCTCAAGGGCGATCTCGTGGAGACCACGCCGTTCCTCACCTGGGGCGCGCCGCCCGGCGCCATCATCTACGGCGCCACCAAGGTGATCGGCGAGCAGCTCTGCCGCGATGCCTTCCTCAAGCGCGGGCTCGATTACGTGGCGGTGCGCTACTCCACCGTCTACGGCGAGCGCCAGCACTATCGCGCCACCAACGCCCTCTACATCATCGAGACGCACGACCGCGTGCGCAAGGGGCAGCGCCCGCGCGTCGTCGGCGACGGCTCCGACACCAAGCACTTCGTGCACGTAAGCGACGCCGCCCGCGCCAATGCGGCGGCGTTCGCCGCCGATGCCACC
>DASRDL010000286.1:0-10231 GCA_035652635.1 Hyphomicrobiaceae bacterium
GCCGAGCGGCGTCAGGCCGACGAGGCCGACATGCTGTCGCGGGCGCGCCGCGAGGCCGAGGAAATGCGGGCGGCCGACGAGCAGGCGAAGCTCACCGAGGAGGCGCGCCGCCTCATCGCCGAGGCCGAGAGGGAGCGTGCCAAAGCCGAAGCGCTGCTGGCCGGGGAGTCCGACGCGGAGAAGCAGCGCGCGCAAGCGGCGGCGGAGCAGGAGCGCGCGAAGGCCGCCGAAGAAGGGCGGCTCGCCGATCAGCGTGCCGCGGAGGCCCGTCGGCTGGCCGACAAGCTGCGGCATATCCGGCAGCTGCGCGAATCCCGCCATGCCACCGAGGCTCGGCGCGACGCCGAGCGGGCGAAGGCCGATGCCGCCGGCGAGCCTCGACCGCCGACAGCGCCGCCCACGCCTGCGGCAATTGCGGAGCCGGTGGAGACCGGGCGGACCGAGCCGGTCAGGAGCGCGCCGGCCAGCAGCGGGACGGCGGCTGCTCCCGCGCCTGCGGCCAACCCGGAAAGGCCGCCACCAGCCGCTACCGCGCCGCAAGAGGTCGCCGCCCCATTGCCGCCGCCGCCCGCTGCTGCCCACCCCGAGCCGGCACCCACCGAGCCTTCCACGCTCGCTGCGGCCCCACCGAGCCCGCCGCCGCCCATCGAAGCCCCGTCGGCGCCGCGGAAAGGGGCGGTCGGTGCGACACAGGAGCCGCCCCGGGCAGCACCGACACCGGTGGCGGAGCCTGCCCCGGCTGCCAGGAAGCCGGAGGCCGTCGCGGCTGCCGGGTCCGACGATTCGAGTACCGCGACCCGCGCTCCCGCCGCTGTCGCCCCGCCGCCCGTGCCGTCCGACCCGCCGACTGCACCGCCTTCGCTCGCCGAGAGGAGCGGCGAGACGCCGACGGCAGGCGGGCCCGTGCCCAGGCCGGTGTCCTCGCCCGCCCCGGAGGCGATCACGACGCGCTTCACGGTGCTGCTGGTGCTGGAGCCCGGCACCTACGGCATCCGGCGCAACGGACCCAAGGTTGCCGATCCGCTGCTGTGCGCGCGCGACGGCTGCTATGTCGGTGCCGGTGCGGACCAGCCCGCCGTGTTCATGCGCGGCCGCAAGGCGACCGGGTTCGGCAACACCCTGGGACGGCGTGCCGGCGCCTGCCGGCAGTCGCTCGGCTGCGTCTTCCGCGGCCTCGATCTCGGGCCGCTCCCCGTCTGGCTGGAGCCCGTCGACCTGCACATCCTCAAGCACGACCGCCGCAAGCCCCAACTCGTGCAGGCCCATTCCGACTGTGCTCTCGAAGGGCCGAGGTTTGCCTGTCGCCGCGGCATCTATGCCGACACCTACACGCTGTGGGTGGTGCCCGAGGACCTCGCCGAGGCGGTGGGCCCTGCGGCGCTGCAGCGTGCCGTGACCGAGGGCCTCAACGGCCCCCGCTCGGCCGGACTGGCGGGCCCGCGACGATAGCTCTCTGCGGCCGCGGCCGGCTGCAAGTCACCACGCGCAAGGCCGCACCCTCAGCGCCAGAAGCGGCCGATCTTACGCAGTTCGTCCCACCGCGCCTGTGCGCCCTCCCACGACGCGGCGGCGCGCGCCACATGCCAGCCCAGCACGTATCCGACGGCGCGCTGGCACTCGCTGCTGTCGCGGCCGAACTCCTCAGCGATGCCCTCCAACCGTCGGGCGGTGGCCACGTCGTTGACATAGCCCAGCACATCCTGCAGCTGCTTGAGGCGCTTGAGGAACGGCCGCACCCGGCCGGGCTCGTAGAGCGAGGAGAGGAATTCCACCGCATAGCGCAGGCGCTTGAGCCGTCTGCGCAGGGCGTGGCGCTCCTCGTCGGTCATGCGGGCGAGATGCTTGCCCTTCTTGGCGACCTTCCGCCAGCAGGTCTCCAGCGCCTCGCCGGCAAAGTCCACGGCCGGCCGGTCCAGCTCTGCGCAGTCGCCGAGCGTTCGCGGCCACAGCGACAGGTAAAGCTCGAGCGCCGACCAGTGGCTGCCCTGCAGCGCAGCGCGCGCCTGCTCCCGGGTGCGCGCGCGGTATTTGGCCAGCGCGTCCTTGAGGGGCTGCAGCCCGCCGTGGTCTTTGATGATACCGGCCGCCTGAGCATAGATGCTGTCGAGGAACACGTCCGCATCGCGCAGCTCGCCCACGGCGCGCGCCACGGCCCTGGCGTGCTGATCCATGGCGCGGGTCGAGGGCGTATCGATGAGCGGCCGGAAGGCGCGGATGGCGCTTCTGAGGCGCCGCAGCGCGATCCGCAGCTGATGCGGCCCCTCCGGGTCGTCGGTCTCCAGCGTCACGCGCCTGTTGACCGCGATCTGCTGCGCGGCAAGCTGCGTCAGCCCGCGCAGCGCGTCACGGCAGGTGGCATCGGGCGCGAGAACGAGCGGCTTGGCGCGCTCCGGCCACGGACCGGCGCCGCTGCGGCTGACGAGAAGGCCGTAGCCGCGATCGGCGTTCGTCGCCTGGGCCAGCCGCAAGGGCATCTCGGCAAACAGCGCGGCCGCCGTCTCGAGCAGCGCGTCGGCGGTGCCGGACCTGAGCCCCAGCTCCGCCTCGCACACCGGGCGCTCGGCATTGCCGGCGCGGATGACGCCCTCGTCCAGCGCCAGCTCCAGATCACCCCTGTCGGTATGCAGCTGGCGGATGGTGCGCTTCACCACCGTCTCAAAAGCCGGCTCCAGTACGGAGCCGCGCGTCAGACGCGTGACCTCGCGGCGCAGCTTCGCGCTGTCGATGGCGGCAAGGTCGGGCTCGGGGCGATCCGTGGCGGCGGCCGTTGCGCGCGCCGCCGACGCGCCGTTGCGCGCCGCATCGCAGGTTACCGTCTGCACCCAGCCGTCGCCGTCAGAGCACAGACTGAGCGAGATGCCGGCCTGGCGCAGCTTCTGGTCGGGGGTATCGAAAAAGATCGAGCGGACGGTGCGGGTCGCCGGCCGGCCGACGGCCAGGTCGACGAGACGCGGATGCGCGTCGAGACGCTGCAGCTCCTCGCGTGTCAGCTCCAGCTTCAGCTCTCGGTCGCCGGGCACCGCATGCGAAGCAGACTCGGTCTCGAGTTCGCGAGTACGCACGCCGACTCCATCGCCTCGAACGCCAATGCTGTCACGCGATGCTCATACACTGAAGCCGACAAGGCCCGCAATTCGACCGGGCGGACGCCGGCCGGAGCCCGCCGCAAGACCGGCCTTCTCCCGCCGCAAGCGCTCGAACAACCCCTTGGGGTCCTGCAGATCGCCGGTGTCGCACGCGTTGTACGCGCGCAGCGCAAAGCGATGCAGCGCGATACGGCGTTCGGTCGGCATCTCCATGTGCATGAGCTCGTGCATGAAGGTCAGATAGGCCTCGGCGCAGTCGATCTTGCGCTGATCGTCGTTCACGCCGGCAGCAGCCGCCAGCGCTATCACGCCAATCTGGGCCAACCTCAGCATTGCGCCGTGACCTTCATGCGCCGCCCGCATGCCCCCTGCGCCGGACGCCCCCCGACCGCATACACTAGCAGGTGAACGCTTCTGGCGTGATTAAGATCGGCAAATCCCCCTCACGGGCCGGTTGAAATCATCCGCAGGCGCGCGCAGCGGCGCGGTCGGGCCGCACACCCCTTGAGCCGGCGCGGGGCCACCATACCTATGTTGTAGGGCCCGCTTGTGGCATGTGGCGCGAAACCATGGATAGACGATCACAAACCGAGATCGAGGAGCGGCTCGATCTGGCCATCGAGCTGACGTTCCCGGCAAGCGACCCCATTGCGGCGGGCGCACCGACGGGCGCTGACCCGCCGTTCCGCCCACGGCCGGATGGCCGCCCCGCAACCAACGGGCAGCCGGTGGAGGATTCGACGCAACGCGGCCGTGATCCGGCCGCGACAGCCGGTGGAGGAAGAAGGGAATGCGAATGAGCCCGGGCGGTCATGCCGAGGTCTAGCTCCGAGGTTCCCATGCAGCGCGCCTCCTCGCGATGGATTGCCGCGGGCGTCGGCTTCGTTCTGCTCAGCGCGCTGTTCTACGCGCTGCGCACGCCCCCTGCCCAAGAAGTGACAGCGTCATCTTCGCATGCCCCTGCCGCAGCCGTAGCGCCCTCAGCTCCGGCAGTCGCCGATGCCGCCCCGCGCGACGCTGCGCCGATCGCAGGCGCGCGGACGCCGGCCATCCCGGACTTCGTCGACCTCGTGCAGGCGGTGAAACCGGCGGTGGTGTCCATCCGGGTCAAGTCCGACGTCACGCCCCAGGTCATGTCCGGCGACGGAGGCGACCTGCCCTTCGAGGGCACCCCCTTCGATCGCTTCTGGCCCTTCGGACGCGGTGAGCAGGAGCCGCGACGTCATTTCTTCGCCCAGGCCCAGGGCTCCGGCTTCTTCATCAGTGCGGACGGCTACGTGGTGACCAACAACCACGTCGTCGCCAATGCCGTGCAGCTCCAGGTGGTGACCGACGACGGGCGTGTGCTGGACGCCAAGGTGGTCGGCACCGATCCCAAGACCGACCTTGCCCTCCTCAAGGTGGACGGCCGGCAGCTGCCGTTCGTGACGCTGGCCGATGCCCTCCCCAAGACCGGCGAATGGGTGATCGCCATGGGCAATCCGTTCGGCCTCGGCGGCACGGTGACGGCCGGCATCGTCTCGGCGCAGGGACGCGACATCGGTGCCGGCCCCTACGACGACTTCCTGCAGATCGACGCTGCCGTGAACCGCGGCAACTCCGGCGGCCCGACGTTCAACATGAGTGGCCGCGTGGTGGGCGTGAACACGGCCATCTACTCGCCCTCCGGCGGCTCGATCGGCATCGCGTTCGCCATACCGGCGACAACCGTAAAGGCGGTGGTCACCCAGCTCAAGGAGCGGGGATACGTCGAGCGCGGCTTCATCGGCGTGCAGGTGCAGCCCGTCACCAAGGAGATCGCCGACAGCCTCGGCATGAAGCAGGCGGAAGGGGCTCTCGTCGCCAGCATCCAGCCGGGCAGCCCCGCGGCGCGGGCCGGTCTGAAGCCCGCTGACGTCATCACCGCCGTGAACGGCGTCGGCATCAAGGATGCACGCGACCTCGCGCGCCAGATTGCCGGCATCGCTCCCAATGCCACCGTCAAGCTGGACTATGTTCGGAGCGGGAAGGCCCAGTCGGTGCAGGTGACGATCGCCCAGATGAAGGAGACGGCGGCGCACGCGCAGCCCCGCGCGCCGCAGTCGGACGGCAGCACGCAAGCGAGCGGGCTCGGGATAACCGTCGCGCCGGCGGCACGGGTCATGGGAGTGGGCGAAGAGGGCTTGGCCGTGCTCCGCGTCGATCCGGCCGGCAAGGCCGCGGACGCCGGGATCAATCCGGGAGACGTCATTCTTCAGGTCGGCGGCAAGCCGGTCTCCACCGCCGAGGACTTGGCCCGCGCGCTCGAGGCGGCTGCCGCGCAGCGGAAGCAGCACGTGCTTGCCCTCGTGCGTCGCAACGACCGGCAGATGTTCATGACGCTGCCCGTCGGCACCGGCTGACGCGAGCCCGGTTCCCGCGCACGATGCCCCTCGGGGCCCGTGCCGCGGATGCAGCCGTCAAACGCGCACCTGAAATCTGCCGCACGGTCGGGAGCAAAAATCAGGGCTGCGCGCCGCCGATCCCGATTCCGCAATCGGCCGGCCGCCACGACTTACTGCGGGCCGGTGGTCAGCGCCTTGAGCTGCTCGGGAGTGAGGTATCCGGTTTCCGGCGCGCCATTCTTCTTCTGATATTCTCTGATGGCATCCCGTGTCAGGACGCCGATGATCGCATCGATGGGGCCCTGATAAAATCCCAGTTGCGCCAGTCGCTGCTGAATGCGGCGGACCTGGCGCGGATCGAGAAGCTTCTCGAGCGCCTCCAAGGCCGCATCGCCGTCCCCCGGGGCGGTCGAGGTCTTCTCGGGCGCGCTCTTTCTTCCCGACGCTTCCGTTTCGCCGACGGCCTTGGGCGGCGTGGCGAGACCGACCGCGGCCGGCGTCCCGAAGACCACCCCCTGCTGCGACGCACACGAGTTGATGAGCTGGCGCAGGTCGGCGCCGGGCTGCTTGCGCAGGAGATCGATGACCTCGCTCGCAGCCAGCTCGGCCGCCGCATCCATGCGCGATATGGGAATCCTGGTGGAGTTGGAGAACGCGGTGGCCACGTTGCCGACCACCTGGCCCTCGAGGTGCGGCCTCATGTCGACGCCGTCGATGGGTTTGGCGAAGTCCGGCGTGGTCATGAGAAAGCACACCCCGCCCGCACGCGCCTTGCTCACGATCTGACTGATGTTGGTAACCGACAGCCCGCGCGACAGCAGGTCGGTGGAGCGGTCGATCGAGGCATTGCTCGGAACAAAGAACGTCTGTCCTACGCTCGAAAGCCCGTGCCCGATCAGCACCGCCAAGGCCACGTCAGCAGTCGCCACTTTGGCGGCGAAATCGCGCAGCGCCGCCCGCGCCGTCGCGTTGGCCGGATTGGTTGCCACGACCACCTCGAATCCGCGCGCCCGCAGCAGGTCGCCGATCTCCTCGCCCCGCTTCGCCCCGATCGCGGACCGCTTGAAGTGCGTGTAGTCCTCGGCCGCCAGCACCATCGCGATCCGCTCGGCGGCCCGCGCACCGCCCCCGCCCCATCCCGGCAACGGCGCAGACCCGAGCAACAGCACAGCGAAGCTCGCGAGAAGTCGCGATGCGATCACGAAATTGGCAGCCTTGCCCGCCGAAGTCGTCCCTATCGGTCTCTCTGGGCAAGCGCTAAGATGCATCGTGCGCCCGGCCTCTCCGCTCATGGTTGGCGCCTTCTAGTACGGCCTAGGTTGTTGGCGGGAGCGAACAAACATGGGTCTGCAGCTCAAGTTCAACCTCATCCTGGTGGCAACCTTCCTGGTCGGCCTGGCCCTGTCGTCGTTCCTTTTCTACCAGCTTTCCCGTAGCGAGGCCATGGAGCAGCTGCAGTCGCAAATCGATGTCATTCGTGCACAGGCGCTTTCCGTACGCCGGTACACGGCCGAAGAGATCCAGCCGCTTCTCGCGGACCAGTCGTCGGTCCAGTTCCTGCCGCAGACGGTGCCGTCGTTCTCGGCCCAGACCGTGTTTCGCAACTTCCGGGAGCGCTACCCTCAGTTCTTCTACAAGGAGGCTGCCCTCAATCCGACCAACCCCTCCGATCAGGCCAAGGGTTGGGAGGTCGAGGTCATCGAGACGTTGCGTAAGAACCCGGGCATGGAGCGCGACGTGCGCATTCGCGACACCGAGAGCGGGCCGTTCTACACCGTCACCTACCCGCTGGTGATCCGGAATGCCGACTGCCTGACGTGCCATTCGACGCCCGACAAGGCGCCCCCCTCCCTGATTGCGCTCTACGGCTCCAAGAACGGCTTCGGCTGGAAGCTCAACGAGACGATCGGGGCTCAGATCATCTCCGTTCCGATGGCCAACGCCGACTCCAAGATTTGGCGGAACTTCATTCTCTTCATCTCGATTACGAGCGCGATCTTCCTGTGCCTTCTGGTGCTGCTCGACATCATGCTGCACCGCCTGGTCATCCGGCCGGTGCGCAGCATGGCGGCGACGGCCGAGAAGGTGAGCATGGGCGACGCGTCGGTGCCCGAATATCAGTATCCCAGTGCCGACGAGGTCGGCTCTCTGTCCCGCTCCTTCAACAGAATGCGACGCAGCCTCGATAGTGCTATGAAAATGCTCGAGTCTTAGGGCCCTGTGGGCCTCGAGCCTCGTTGCGACACGGCGCCAACGGACCATGACCGCACCAGCAGATACCGGACTTGGTCGCCTCGAGCCGCACCCGGACCGCATCGGCAAGTACCGCATCGAGCACGTCGTCGGCCGCGGTGCCGCCGGCATCGTCTACAAGGCCTATGACGAGCAGATCGACCGGGCGGTCGCCATCAAGGCATTGCGGCCGGAAATCCTGGAGGACCTTTCCGCGAACGCCGATACGCTCCAGCGGTTTGCGGACGAGGTCAAATCGGCGGGCCGCTGCCTGCACCCCAACATCGTGACCGTGTTCGACTATTTCGAGGAGGATCGGGCCCCTTACATCGTCATGGAATACGTCCCCGGCGGAACGCTCGAGGGCGTCATCAAGTACGGCGGGCGCATCCCCATGCGCCAGACGTGCGAGATCATGAGCCAGCTGCTGCGCGCCCTCGATCATGCGCACAGCCAGGCCATCATTCATCGCGACGTGAAGCCGAGCAACATTCTGTGCTACTCGCCGACCTCGATCAAAGTGGCCGACTTCGGCGTCGCCCAGATCAACAGGCTCGACCTCGCGCGCTCCGGTCCGCTGGGGATCGTGGGAACTCCCCACTACATGGCGCCCGAGCGGTTCATGGGGCGCCCCGATGACGTGCGCGGCGACCTCTATTCGGCCGGCGTCGTCCTGTTCCAGCTGCTCACGGGCCAGCTGCCCTTCACCGCCTTCGACACGCAGGAGCTGATGCACAAGCTGTTCAACGAGCAGCCGTCGGCACCACGGTCGGTTCGCGCGGAGCTCACGCGCTCCTGGGACCTCGTCGCCCAGCGCGCCCTGGCCCGCAATCCGGACGATCGCTTCCAGAACGCGCGCGAGTTTCTCGACGCCGTTCTCGCCGCCTTCAAGGCCGACACCAACGACGGCTCGCCGTCGCTCGACCTGACGGCCTACTCGACGGAGCTGCCGAACCCGGCCATGTCGAGGTCCACCAATCAGACGATGGCCGATCGGCTGACGCCGGACACACTGGCCGAGGTCGAGCGCAGGCTCGCGCAATCGGTGGGTCCGATCGCCAAGGTCCTGGTCAAGCGAGCGGCCGCCCAGTCGACGGATGCCCAGCAGCTGCTGGACACGCTCAGCCAGTCGCTGAAGTCGGAGGCCGAGGTCACGCAATTCCGCATTCAAGCGGAGCGGGTGCTGCGCGAGGACGGCGGCATAGCGGCGGTACAGCTGACGGAGGCGATCTCCCCCGCCGAGGTCGCCGCGATCACCGCAGCGCTGCTGCCGGTCATGGGCCCCATCGCCAAGCCGCTGGTGGCGCGCCTGGCCAGGACGGCGGTCGGCAGCGAGGACTTCTACATGCGCCTCTCCAAGCAGCTGCCGACCCAAGAGGCCCAGGCCGCGCTGACGCAGCTGCGGGCAAAGCACCGTCCCGGCACGCGGTAGGCGCCACGCTTGGCAGTCACCCGAACGGATCGGCTATTTCGGCTTCTCCAGCTCGATCTGCGCTCCGTTCAGGTCCTCGATCAGATCGTCGTTCAGCACCTCCATCAAGGCGCCGATGCTGGTGGCTTTCTGCAGACGCCGGTCGCGCATCTGCGCCCACACATCGGCGAAGGCGCGACCGAAGCTGTCCGCGTCGATGATCTCGTGCGCGCCCCGGTAGAGAGGCACGCCCCCTTTTTTCACCCTGAGCTCGATCTTCATGGCGCGTCTCCCGTGATGCGCGCGTGGGCGCCGCCGGCGATATGATCGCCGATCCTGCAGGCCGCGCGTGCAGCGCGAATTGACCGGGCTCAATGTCGCAGACCGCGAGCCTCGTCCATGCCTGGCACAGCAGTGCCGGGGCCGTTTGCGGCGTGGCCGTGCCCGGCGCCAAGCCCTGCCGGTGATGCCATGGATCCTTCTGCCAGTGCACTGCTGACCGACCTCTACCAGCTCAACATGATCCAGGCCTACCTGGACCACGGGCAAACGGGAACGGCAGTGTTCGAGTTCTTCGTGCGCAAGCTGCCCAGCCAGCGCGGGTTTCTCGTCGCCGCGGGCCTGGAGCAGGCGCTGGACTTCCTCGAGAACCTGCGCTTTTCGCCGCGAGAGATCGAGTGGCTGGAGGCGACCGGCAGGTTCGAAGGCAGATTGCTCGACTACCTCGCCCGCCTGCGCTTCACCGGCGACGTGCATGCCGTCCCCGAGGGCACGGTATTCTTCGCCAACGAGCCGATCCTGCGCGTGACGGCCCCGCTCCCGCTGGCACAACTGGTCGAGAGCCGGCTCATCAACATCCTCCACTTCCAGTCGCTCGTCGCGAGCAAGGCCGCCCGCATGGTCCTGAGCGCGCCGGGTAAGGTGCTCGTCGACTTCGGCCTGCGGCGGGCGCACGGCGCGGAAGCCGGCCTGTTCGCTGCACGCGCCAGCTACATCGCCGGCTTCGCCGGCAGCGCCACCATGCTGGCCGCCAAGCTCTACGGCGTGCCCGTCTACGGCACGATGGCGCATTCCTTCGTGCAGGCCCACGACGACGAGACGGCGGCATTCGAAGCCTTCGCGCGCTCGCGCCCCGACAA
>DASRDL010000287.1:0-6796 GCA_035652635.1 Hyphomicrobiaceae bacterium
GCCATCCTGAGGGGCACGATCTCGCCCAGGAAGCGGCGCTCGCTCACCGCCCGCTCGGCCTTGAGGTGCTGCTGCAGGGTGTAGTTGTCCTGGCGCTCGCGCGTAATCCCGAGCCGCCGCGCCAGCGCCTCGGAGGCGGCAACGAGATGGGGGGCATCGGCCGTATCGTCAGCGCCGGGCTCGGGTCCCAGGAAGCGCGGCGTCTGGAACAGGCTCTTGGGCCTCGCCACGCGCCAGGGGGCCGTAGAGATCGACTCCGCTCCGCCCGCCACCACGATGTCCGCTTCGCCCATGGCGACGGCGCGGTTGCCGATGAGGATGGCATCGAGTCCGGAGGCGCACTGGCGGTCGACGGTGAGGGCGGCGGCGGCATCGCCGAGCCCGGCCGTAAGCCCGATGATGCGGGCCGGATTGCCGCCGGCCGTCGTGTTGCCGAGGATGATCTGCTCGACTGCGTCGGCTGCCAGACCGGCGTCCTGGAGGGCTGCCTGGACCACGGGAGCCGCCAAACTCTCGATGCGCCGCGCCGCATGCAGGCCGCCGGGGCGACCGAGGGCGCTGCGCCGCGCGGCAATTATGTAGGCCGGTCCCGGGGCCGTGGCCGAACTCATGGACGAGACACCCGCAAGCAACACCGCCCGAGGCAGTCCGCAGCTCCGCCGGCTGCGACAACAGGCTTCAACGCCCCTAGCATCAATAGGAACATGGCAAAATCCGGCCCGTGGCCCGCCGCCGCGGGTGGCGCCGGCATGCGCCGGTGCTATAAGTGGCATCAATGACGCACGCCGTCGCCAGCAACGCCTTTCCGGCACCCGAGCACGACCACGACCTCTGCCTGGAGGAGGCGATGGCGCGGGCGCGCGAGGCCTTCCGTCGCAGCGGCCTGAAGCTCACGCCGCTGCGCCAGTCCGTGTTCCGCGAGATTGCTGCATCGCACAAGGCGATCGGCGCCTACGAGGTCCTCGACCGGTTTGCCGCGCGTGGCGAGCGCCTGGCGCCGATCTCGGTCTATCGCGCCATCGAGGCACTGGTGGCGGCCGGCATGGTGCACCGCTTCGAGAGCCGCAATGCCTACTTCGCCTGCCAGGCCGGCCACCAGATGCGCCGTCTCGTGCTCGCCTGCGAGGCGTGCGGACGCGTGGCGGAGGTCGACGGTGGACGCGCCTTCGCCGCCATCGACAAGTCGGCAGGCGCCGCTCAGTTCACCGCGCACGCCGCGGTGATCGAGGTGTGGGGACTGTGTGCCAGCTGCGCGGGCCACGAGCCGGAGCCGGCGCATGGACGCCCATAGCCTGCACGTGGAGGCCGCCGGGCACCACCACGCGCATCCCGCGGCGGCCTCCTCAGCCCACGATGCCGACGCCCTCGTCAGCGCCCGCGGCTTGTGGCTCGCCCGCGCCGGCCGAGCCGTCCTGCAAGGCGTCGACATCGACCTCTCCGCCGGCGAGATCGTGACCGTGATCGGCCCCAACGGCGCCGGCAAGACGACGCTGGTGCGCGTGCTTCTCGGGCTCGAGGCGCCCGATCGGGGAGAGACGCGGCGCCGGCCGGGGCTCGTCATCGGCTACGTGCCGCAGAGATTCGAGTTGGACAGCGCCGTCCCCCTGACGGTCGCCCGCTTCGTCGGCCTCGGCCTGAGGCGGGCCGGCGGCGAGGCGATCCTCGAGGCATTGGCCGAGGTGGGCGCCGGCAAGCTCGGCGACCGGCAGCTCGCCGAGCTGTCGGGCGGCGAGCTGCAGCGCGTGCTGCTGGCGCGGGCGCTGGTGCGCTCACCGGGTCTCCTGGTGCTCGACGAGCCGGTGCGCGGCGTCGATTATGCCGGCGAGGCCGAGCTCTACACGCTGATCAGCCGCCTGCGCTCGGAGCGCGGCTTCGGCGTCCTGCTCGTTTCCCACGACCTGCACGTGGTGATGGCACAGAGCGACCGCGTCGTCTGCCTCAACCGGCACGTGTGCTGCTCCGGGGTGCCGGAGTCGGTGGCGCAGCATCCCGAGTACGTTCGCCTGTTCGGAGCACAGGCGGCGCGCGCCTTCGGCCTCTATCAGCACCACCACGACCACCGGCACGACCTGGCCGGGGAGCCGCATCCGCCGCCGGAGGCGGAGCGTGCCACCTCCGAGAGACGTTGACGTGGCCGAGCCGTTCCTCTTGCGCGCCCTGCTGGCGGGCCTGGGGCTGGCGGTGATCGCCGCGCCGCTCGGCTGCTTCGTGGTATGGCGGCGGATGGCCTACTTCGGCGAGGCGGTGGCCCAAGCGGGACTCATCGGCATCGCCGTCGGGCTCGCCCTGTCGGTCGATCTCACCGCCAGCGTGCTGGCGGTGACGCTCGTGGTCTCGGGTTTGCTGGTGGCCCTGGGCCGGCAGCGGGCGGTGCCGTTCGACACGCTGCTCGGCCTCATCGCTCACGCCGCGCTGGCGGTCGGCGTGATCGCCGCCTCGCTGGCGCGCGGCCCGCAGCTCGACCTGATGGCCTTCCTGTTCGGCGACATCTTTGCGGTGACGCGCAGCGACCTCGGTTGGATCGGGCTCGGCGGCGCGCTGGCACTGGCGGCCATGGTTTCGATCTGGCGGCCGCTGCTGGCGCTCTCCGTGCACGAGGACCTCGCCGCCGCCGAGGGCACGGCGGTGGAGCGCGTCAAGCTGGTGTTCGTCGCCGTGCTGGCGCTGGTGGTGGCCATTGCCATCAAGATCGTCGGCGTGCTGTTGACGATCGCCTTCCTGATCATGCCGGCGGCCGCCGCGCGGCCCCTGTCGGAGACGCCGGAGCAGATGGTGCTGTTCGCGGCCATCTTCGGCGCCCTCGCGGTGGCGCTCGGGCTCTTTCTATCGCTGTCGCTCGATACCCCCGGGGGCCCGTCGATCGTGCTGATGATGGCCCTCTTCTTCGCGATCGCGATCGTGCCGACGGTGGTAAGCCGAAGGCGGTGAGCGAGGTGTCATCCGGCCGTGCTAAGATCGGCGCCGATCCAGGCGGCACAGACGGACCCATGAGCAACCAGGCCCTCCCCCGCAGAGTCTCCATACCCGTCGATGTGGGCGGCGTCGTCATCGGCGGCGATGCGCCGATCGTCGTGCAGTCGATGACCAACACCGACACCGCCGACGTGGAGGCGACCGCGCAGCAGGCGGCCGCGCTTGCCCGCGCCGGCTCGGAGATCGTGCGCATCACGGTCGACCGCGACGAGGCGGCCAAGGCCGTGCCGCGCATCCGCGATCGGCTCGCGGCGCTGGGCGCCCCGGTGCCGCTGGTGGGCGACTTCCACTACAACGGCCACACGCTGCTCGCCGACAACCCGGCCTGCGCGGCGGCCCTCGACAAGCTGCGCATCAACCCGGGCAACGTCGGCTTCAAGGCCAAGCGTGACCGGCAGTTCTCGTCGATCATCGACGAGGCGCTCAAGCACGGCAAGCCGGTGCGGATCGGCGTCAACTGGGGCAGCCTCGATCAGGAGCTTCTCACCCGGCTGATGGACGAGAACGCGGCCTCGGCCGAGCCGAGGGACGCCCGCGCCATCCTGCATGAGGCGATCGTGCAGTCGGCGCTCCTGTCGGCCGAGCGTGCCGAGGAGCTGGGACTGGGGCCCGAGCGCATCGTCATCTCCGCCAAGGTCAGCGCCGTGCAGGACCTGGTCAGCGTCTACTCGATGCTGGCGGAGCGCTGCCGCTACGCCCTGCATCTCGGCCTCACCGAGGCCGGCATGGGCTCCAAGGGCATCGTCGCCTCGACGGCGGCGATGGGCATCCTGCTGCAGAAGGGGATAGGCGACACCATCCGCGTCTCGCTCACGCCTGAGCCCGGCGGCGACCGCACCCAGGAGGTGCGGGTGGCGCAGGAGATCCTGCAGACCATGGGGCTCAGATCGTTCGTGCCGATCGTGGCGGCCTGCCCCGGCTGCGGCCGCACCACCTCCACCGTGTTCCAGGAGCTGGCGAACGACATTCAGGCGCACGTGCGTGCGCGCATGGCCGAGTGGCGGGGCAAGTATCCGGGCGTGGAGAGCCTCAACCTCGCGGTGATGGGCTGCATCGTCAACGGCCCGGGCGAATCCAAGCACGCCGACATCGGCATCTCGTTGCCCGGCACCGGCGAGGCGCCGGCGGCGCCCGTGTTCATCGACGGCAAGAAGGCCATGACCTTGCGCGGCCCCAACATCGCGCAAGAGTTCAAGGCGATCGTCGAGGACTACGTGGCCAAGCGGTATGGTCAGAGGCCGTAGGGCGCAAAAGCCCCGGACCTGATCCGGGGCGCATTGCGCCGATCTTCGGCCTGTTCGGCGCAATGCGCTTCGCTTTTGCGCCCTACGACAGGGGCACCGTCATGGCATCGTAGGCGAACAGCCAATCGTACAGGGTTCGCCCCTTGTCCGGCGGATACTCGCGCGCCATGTAGTCGCGCGCCCGCACGGGGTCGGCGAGCACGGCATTGTGGAAGCGGCCCGTATTGGCAGCCGAGCCATGAACGACACGGGTGGTGCGCTCGAGCCGCAATGCCTCGTAGCGCTGCAGCGCCGCCTGCACATTGCCGGAATGCGCCTCGAGGCAGCGCGCGAGCACCACGCCGTCCTCCATGGCCATGATGGCGCCTTGAGCCAGGAACGGCAGGGTCGGATGGCAGGCATCGCCCAGCAGCGTCGCGCGCCCGCGACTCCAGGTCGGCATCGGCGCGCGGCCGATCAATGCCCACCGGTAGGCGGCATCGAGGTTGGCGATGATGGCATGGATGAGCGGATGCCAGCCGGCGAAGTCGGCGGCGCATTCCGCCTTGGAGCCCTGCTCGGTCCAGCTGTCGCTCAGCCAGTCCGGGCGCTCGACCACGCCGACGAAGTTGAGGAGCGTGCCCCGGCGCAGCGGATAGGTGACGACGTGGCCGCCGGGGCCATGCCAGTTGCTCCCCACCGGTCTGCGCAGCTCGGCGGGCAGCCTCTCCATGGGCACGATGCCGCGCCAGGCCATCAGGCCGGTGTACCGGGGCTCGGCGGCTGCAAAAAGGTGCGCGCGCAGCCGCGAGTGCACGCCGTCGGCGCCGACCACGAGATCGCCTTCGATCCGTCTGCCGTTCTCCAGCTCGAGTATTGCCTTGTCGCCAACTTCCCTGCAGGCGACCGCGCGCGAGGCCGGATGCACGGCCCCGGTCTTGGCGCGCTCCACCGCCTGCCAGAGCACGCGATGGAAGTCGCCGCGATGCACCATCCAATAGGGCGCGCCGAAGCGCTCGAGGCAGTCGCGGCCGAGGTCGAAGAGGGTCCAGGCCTCGCCCGTGCTCCACAGCCGCACCACCTTGGCGGACGGCTCGGCCACGACCTCCTGCATTGCCTCGCCCAGGCCCAGGGCGATGAGGATGCGCGAGCCGTTGGGGCCGAGCTGGATGCCGGCACCCAGCTCGCGCAGCTCGTCGGCCTGCTCGAAGACCTCGACGTCGAAGCCGCGCTGGAGCAGTGCCAGCGCCGCCGTCAGGCCGCCGATGCCGGCGCCGGCAACGAGGACGCGCAGACCGCGGGTCATGGCCAGGCCTCCAGGACGCCAACGTCGTAGGGCGCAAAAGCGGAGCGCATTGCGCCGATCAAGGCCTGTTGGGCGCAATGCACCCCGGATCAAGTCCGGGGGCTTTTGCGCCCTACGGGGTCACGCCGGCTCCTTCTCGCGTTCGGCCCACATCGCCTTGAACGCGGGCCGTGCCTGGGCTGCCGCCAGCCAGGCCTTCACCCGGGGTGCGGCCTCGAACAGCTCGGGCGCCGGCATGGCGTAGCGCACGATCTCGGCGGTGTTGATGTCGGCCACCGTGAAGCGGCCGCCGACGAGATGGCCGGACTTGGTTAGCGCCTTGTCGAGCACGGCGAATGGCGCGCGCAGGGCCTCGACCGCGGCTTGCGCAACCTTCGCATCGCGCTGTTCCGGCTTGTAGCCCACGCGGTGATTGAGCACCGTCAGCGCATTGGTCTCCACCTCGTTGGCGGCCCACAGCGCCCACATCGTCATCTGCGCCTCCTCGGCCAGGTTGGCGGGGGCCAGCGGCCCGCCGTGCTTCTTGGCGAGGTAGAGGTTGATGGCGAGCGACTCGCAGAGCACCAGCCCGTCGTCGTCGACGGCCGGCACATGGCCGTTGGGGTTGATCTTCAGGAACTCGGGCGACTTGGTGTGCAGCGTCGTCTTGGCGGCCTCGGGCGAGAGACGGTAGAGCTGCATGACGGGCACGAGCTTGAAGGGCAAGCCCAGCTCGTTGGCGAGCCAGATGTTGCGCGAGGCGCGCGAGCGATAGACGCCGTAGATGGTGAGCATGGGCGCGGGGCTCCCCTGGGTGGTGCGAGACCTCGATTTGACACGGCTCGGCGCCGGCAGGGAAGTCCCATTTGCCCTCTGGTGGGGAGAGGGAGGGCCTGGCGCCTCACTCGCTCGCCAGGATCATGTTGCGCACGATCGGGTAGACCTGCTCCTCCCAGCGCTTGCCGGAGAACACGCCGTAGTGGCCGACGCCGGCCTGCATGTGATGGCGGCGTTTGTAGGGCCTGATGCCCGTGCACAGGTCATGGGCCGCCGCCGTCTGGCCCAGCGAGCAGATGTCGTCGCGCTCGCCTTCCACTGTGAGCAGCGCGGTGCGGCGGATGGCGCCGGGCTCGACGCGCGTGCCGCGGTAGTCGAGCTCGCCCCCGGCCAGCCGGGCCTCCTGGAAAACCCACTCGACCGTCTCAAGGTAGAACTCGGCCGTGAGGTCCAGCACGGCGAAATACTCGTCGTAGAAGGCCTTGGTGGTCTGCGCCTTCTCGATGTCGCCGCGGGCCAGGTTCTCGTAGAGGTCCAG
>DASRDL010000288.1:0-7361 GCA_035652635.1 Hyphomicrobiaceae bacterium
TTGGCCGAGACGTTGAGCGTGCCGTCCTCGTACCACTTGATGGAGACGTTGTGGGGATCGTAGGAGGTGTTCTTGACCCGGGTGTAGGGCTTGATCCAGTCGATGCGCTTGCCGATCTCGCCCCAGAACCCGTTCGGGTCCGCGATCGAGCGCTTGTACATGGCCTGGTAGGCCTCGTCGTTGACCCAGGCCCGGCTCGCCCACTCCGCCGGTACGTTGTAGATCTTTTCCGACATGGCGCCTTCTTCCTCCCGAAGCGTCTCTCCTGATCTCATTTATCGGCACCGCGAGGCGCTCGGCAATCGCCTGTTCGTCGGAAGCGTTGCCGTTCGCGCATTGCTCGGGCTCGCCCAAAGGCGGAATCGCGATGCTTTGCTGCCGTCACCCTTGCCGACAGGCGACGGCTTCGATCCCCTGGCCGTCTGCGGCACCTCCGCGATTGAGCAGGAACGATTGCCGCCCGCGAATTGACCCTGGTCAAAGGTGGTCGCCCCGACCTTGACACCATGGTCGACCGCGTGTTGTCTGCCGCCGTCCTGGGCAGGGTCCTCCAGGGTGCGTTGCGTCCCGGCCGCGTGTCGGGGCCAGTCGACCCTCGGAAGGGGCCGTTTTCCGCGGTAGCTCAGCGGTAGAGCAGCCGGCTGTTAACCGGCTGGTCGCAGGTTCGAATCCTGCCCGCGGAGCCAGGAATTCCCTGTCCAGCCCGGAGATGCGACAAGCGCTTGCCCGCACCGCCCGGCCAGGAACCGGTGGTGCCGGGAAACGTTGTTCCCTCCAGCGCAACGCCTGGAGAGACGTCCATGACCTACCAACGCGACCCCGACCGCCGCAGCGGGCTTGGACGACTGGTCCGCCGCGAGGACGACAGCATCGCCTGGGCGCCGATCCTCCTCGCCGTCTCCATTGTCGTCGTGCTCGGGTTCCTGCTCTTCGGCGGCGAGCAGGAGACGTCCGATCAGCCGGCCGGCAGCCCGCGCTCGGAGGCGCCGAAGACCGCGCCGAACCCACCCGCTCCCCAGAAGTAGTGGACGCCGGCCTGCCGTGCGAAAGCCGCTGGCCCGACCGGGACTTTGGCCATTACAATCCGTCCACACTGCGGCAGGCGGATTGCAACGCCCGAGCCGCACCACCACGTGTAGGTCGATCTGTAGGCCGGTGGCCAGCAGGAGAGCAGCATGAAGAGAACGGTGTTGACCGGGCTGGTCTCGGTCGGACTCGTCGTTGCG
The DNA here is from genome assembly GCA_035652635.1 of Hyphomicrobiaceae bacterium. GTDB lineage: Bacteria > Pseudomonadota > Alphaproteobacteria > Rhizobiales > Hyphomicrobiaceae > AWTP1-13. The sequence goes on from DASRDL010000288.1 coordinate 1,227, forward strand.
CTCGCCGCATCGGCGGCGGCGCACACGAAGCGCTACAAGAAGAAGGCCTACTACAACTCGCCCTCGGCCATCGCCGAGCGGCAGCGCAACGCGCGCACCTTCGACGAGACGCAGTACTACGAGCACAACCTCGCCAAGATCCCGCTCGGCACCAGGGCCTGGTGGGATCAGTGGGAGCGTGAGCGCGGCGGCGACCGGCCCTGAGCCTGGCTATTGCCTGAGCCGTCACGATCCTGTTTGATGCCCGGCATGTTGCGGCGCGCGAGCAGCGCGCCGCGGGTGCGGAGGGCATGCCCGTGGACCGGCGCGACTTCCTGAAGACCACGGGTGCGGCCGCCGTTGCGGCCGGCACGGGCAGTGCCGCGGCGCTCTCCGCCGACGGCGCCGGCGGCACGACCGAGGCCTCCGCTCCGGCGATCCTCGCGGGACGCCGCGTGCTGACGCTCGGAAGCGATTTTGCCGCCGATCTCACCGGGCTCGGACCGGCGCGATTGGCCCGGCGCATCGCGGCGGCCACCGGCGGGCGCTATCTGGTCCACCTCACGCGCGAGCCGTCTGCGCCCGACATGACCTATGGCCTTGCCGGCCGGCACGGTCATCTGCATCGCGCCTTTGCGGTGTTTGCCGGACTGCCGCTCGCCCTCGGACTGGAGGCCGCCGACCAGCAGGCGTGGCTCGCGGTCGGCGGCGGGCAGATGCTGTGGGACGAGCTGGCGGCCGGGTTCGGCTTCAAGCCCCTGGTCGCCGGGCACACGGGCCCCAGTGCCGGCGTGTGGGCCGCTGCTCGCCTGGAGACGCCCGCAGACTTGGAGGGGGCGGCGCTGCACCTGGAGGGCCTCGCTGCCGAGGCGGCAGCGCTCCTCGGCGCCAAACCCGTGAGGCTGGCCCCGAATGAGCTCGCCGTGGCGCTGGCCGGCGGTCAGATCAGGGCCGGCGAGTGGCTGGGACCGCTGGCGGCCGCGTCGCCGGACCTGCGGCCGCTGGCACAGCGGCTCTACGAGCCGGGCCTTCATACGGCGGGCATGGTGCTCTCGCTCGACATCGACAGGCCGGTCTGGGAGGCCATGAGCCCGGCGGACCAGGCGATCTTCGAAGCCTGCGCGGCGCAGGAGTATCAGCTGGCCCTGGCAGAGGCCCGCGCCCATGCGCTGATTGCGGCGCACGTGACAGCGTCGGCCAAGTGGCCGCTTCGCCTCGCCCTGCCCGAGGCGGTGACGGAGGCGCTCGAGACGGCCCTGGCCGAGGTTCTGCGCGGCATTGCCGTGGCCGATCCAGAGGGCCGGCGCATCGACGACAGCTACCAGGCCTTCCGCCGCCTGGCGCACGCGGACCTGCTGGCCTGATCCTCGTCGCCGGCGCGTCGCGCTGCGCCAGCGAGCATGCGCCGGCAAGGCCCACACCCCGTGACGGGAATGCGACGGCCGCCATGCGGCGAAGTCATTGCTGCAGTGCAGCATGGACTCTACCGGCGGCTCGGCGTGGTGAACATATACTTTCGTCGGAGGTCCGAAGCAGGCGCACGAGAACCTGTCGGGCATCCGGGAAACGGTCTCGAGGCTGGCGAACACAAAGCCACAAAGGCTGGAGAGACCATCATGAGCACAGTCACCTACGCCGACGATGCCGCCATCGGCACGCACGCCAAGGCGGCCGACGCCGTCGCGGCGGCGCCTCGCAAGTCGTTCTGGGGGCGCGTCTTCGACGCCCTGGTCGCCGCCCAGCAGCGGCGCGCGGAACGCGAGATCGCCGCCTATTTGCGCAGTCACGGCGGCCTGTTCAACGACGAGGCCGAGCGCGAGATCATGGAGCGCCTCTCAGGCAGGCGGCGCTCTCTCTGACGGGTTCCCCCGCCGCGCGGCCGCAGGGAAGGCCGTGCGGCGGCTACCGTCCTCAGCCACGATCGATTCGGCACTGGTAGCAGTTGTTGCTGGCCGAGCGGACGTGAATGTACCTGACGCGGGCGTCGCTGAAGGCGGCCTCGGCGGCCTCAGCCAGCGCCTGTGACGCAACAATCCTGCCCGTGCCGTAGACGATGCGGTCATCGGCACCGTAGCCGCGTATCAGAAAGCTTTCCCGCCTCAGGAACATCGCGGGCATGCCGGCGCTCTCGGAGTGGCGCGCGCAGGCTTGTGCGTGCAGGAAGATGGGACCCTGCTCGGCATAGGGCTGGGCCGCGGGGAACGGGCGGTGCGACAGGATCAGATAGGGCTCGCCCGCCGCGATGTCGTCGAGACAGTGACGGCACGGCATCATGCCGCCTGGGCTGATGTGCCGCTCGGGGCTGTGGCCGTTGGCGTCGGGCGCCCCGTTCTGTAGCTTCCGCACCAGATCGGTGTCGAGGGCGACGATTCGCATCGGCATGAGTTTCCTTTCGTCATGGGTCCGTTGCATGCCGCGGTGGTAGGTGCCCGGCAGCGCGCCGGCGACCCGAAACCTGTCGAGCGCATGCAATCAAAGAGAGGCCGGTGATGATGGGTGGTCTTGGCAATCTCAACTACGTCCCGGTGATCGTCGCCGCCATCGCCAGCTTCGTGTTCGGCGGCGTCTGGTACAGCGCCCTCTCGCGGGCCTGGATGGAAGCGGTGGGCATGCCGCCGGAGCGCATGCCGCAGGATCGCGGCGGCCCGGCGCTCTACGTGCTGGCGTTCGTGGCGCAGCTGGTGATGGCGTGGATGCTGGCTGGCATTCTCCTGCACCTGTCGCTCGGCGGGCTGGCGCCGGGCATCCGCACCGGCGTGATCTCGGCGACCTTCCTGTGGCTCGGCTTCGTCATGCCGACCATGATCGTCAACTACGCTTTCCACGGCGCCAAGCGTGCTCTCACCGTCATCGACGGCGGCCACTGGCTGGGCGTGCTGCTGATCCAGGGCGCCATCATCGGCTGGTGGGGGATCGGCTAGCGTCGGCTGAGGGCGTGCACTAAGGTTGCCCGCGCGCGATGCCCGCAAACGAGCAGCCTGTGCTGCGGAGGAACGCCGGAAATGAACTTCGACTTCAGCGACGATCTCAAGGCGCTGCGCGAGCAGGCGCGCAAGTTCCTGCGCGAGAAGTGCCCGTCGACGACGGTACGCAGCATCCTGGAGGGTCCGGAGCCCTACGATCGCGCGCTGTGGAAGGAATTGGGCGCCATGGGCTGGATCGGCGCCGCGATCCCTGAGGAATACGGCGGCGCGGGCCTCGGCCATCTCGGCCTGTGCGTGCTGGCCGAGGAGCTGGGCGCCGCGCTGGCGCCGGTGCCGTTCTCCTCCTCGGTCTACCTCGCCGCCGAAGCCGTCATGGCGGGCGGCAGCGACGCGCAGAAGAAGGCGTGGCTGCCGAGGCTCGCGAGCGGCGAGGCCATCGGCACGCTGGCACTGGCCGAAGGGCCGGGCAAGGCCGATCCGCGCAAGCTGCGCACCACCTTCCGCGGCGGCACTCTCAACGGCGAGAAGCTGCCGGTGCCCGACGGCGACGTGGCCGATGTCGCCATCGTCGTCGCTCAGGGCGAGCGCGGCTTGGTGCTGGTGCTGGTCGATTTGAAGGCAGCCGGCGTCGCCCGTCAGGCGGTGGACACGATCGATCCGAGCCGCTCGCACGCCCGCATCACCTTCACCAACGCCCCCGCCGAGGCGCTCGGAGCGCCCGGTGCCGGCGAGGCCCTGCTCAAGCGCGTGCAGGACCGGGCCGCCGTGCTCATCGCCTTCGAGCAGGTCGGCGGTGCCCAGCGCTGCCTGGAGATGGCGCGCGACTATGCGCTCGACCGCTACGCCTTTGGCCGTCCGATCGGCTCGTTCCAGGCCATCAAGCACAAGCTGGCCGACGTCTACGTCGCCACCGAGCTTGCCCGCTCCAACGCCTACTACGGCGCCTGGGCGCTGGAGCGCGACGCGCCAGAGCTGCCGGTCGCCGCCGCCTCGGCGCGCATCTCGGCCAGCGACGCCTACTTCCTGGCGGCCAAGGAGAACATCCAGGTGCACGGTGGCATGGGCTTTACCTGGGCCTTCGACTGCCACCTCTACTACCGCCGCGCCAAGCTGCTGTCGCTCGCGCTGGGATCGACCAGGCTGTGGAAGGATCGCCTGATCTCCCAGCTGGAGACCGCCAACGCCCCGCTCTGAGGAGGCCAGACATGGACTTCGACGACACGCCAGAGGAAGCCGAGTTCCGCGCCGGGGTGCGAGCCTTCCTCGAGAAGAACGCCAAGCGCCGGACGCCGGGCTCCGGCATGGTCTATCGCGCCGGCAACGAGGACCCCAAATTCCGCCAGTGGGCCAAGGACTGGCAGGCCAAGAAGGCGGATGCCGGCTATGCCGGCATCACCTGGCCCAAGGAATGGGGCGGGCGCGGCGGCACGGCCATCCAGCAGGTGATCTACGACCAGGAGGAGGCCAAGTATGCCGTGCCGCGCGGCCTGTTCGACATCGGGCTCGGCATGTGCATCCCCACGCTGTGTGCCTGGGGCACGCAGGCGCACCGCGACCGCTACGTCAAAAAGGCGCTGCGCGGCGAGGAGATCTGGTGCCAGCTGTTTTCCGAGCCTTCTGCCGGCTCGGACCTGGCGGGGCTCAGGACTCGCGCCGAGCGCGACGGCGACGACTGGATCATCAACGGCCAGAAGATCTGGACGTCCGGCGCGCACTACTCCGACTTCGGCGTGCTGGTGACGCGCAGCGACTTCAACGCGCCCAAGCACAAGGGCCTCACCTACTTCTTCCTCGACATGAAGTCGCCCGGCATCGAGATCAGGCCGATCAAGCAGATCTCCGGCCAGTCGCACTTCAACGAGGTGTTCTTCACCGACGTGCGCATCCCCGACAGCCAGCGGCTGGGCAAGCCCGGCGAGGGATGGAAGGTGTCGCTCACCACGCTCATGAACGAGCGCTACACCATCGGCGGCCGTCTCGTCGCCGGCGTGGAGGACATCTTCGAGCTGGCGCGCCGCATCGAGCTCGACGATGGACCGGCCATCAAGAACGAGGCGGTGCGCGACAAGCTCGCCGACTGGTACGTCTCCACCCAGGGGCTCAAGTATGCGCACTTCCGCACCATGACGGCGCTGTCCCGCGGCGAGACGCCCGGGCCGGAATCCTCCATCGGCAAGCTCGTCAACGGCACCAAGCTGCAAAACATCGCCGCCTTCGCCATGGACCTGATGGAGCAGGGTGGCGTGCTGACCGACCCGGAGCTCGCGCCGATCTCGGCCACCTTCCAGCAGACGCTGATGACCTCGCCCTCCTCGCGCATTGCCGGCGGCTCGGACGAGATCATGCGCAACATCATCGCCGAGCGCGTGCTGGGCCTGCCCGCCGACGTTCGCGTCGACAAGGATGTGCCCTTCAACCAGCTGCCCACGGGCAGGAAGAAGTAGGGCGCAAGAGCCCCGGACTTGATCCGGGGCGCATTGCGCCGACCGACGGTCAAACGGTGCGATGCGCTTCGCTTTTGCACCCTACGCAAGTTGCGCCCTGGGGCCCGGCTCTGCGCGCTATCGCGCTCCGGCCGGAATGACCCCCTAATTCAGAGGTAGAGCCATGACATCCATCGACATCGCCGCGCTGCGCCGGCACATCGGCACCCGCATCAGCGACGAGGACGTGGCGACCGAGGCGCCGCTCAAGGCCATCGTCGCCACCTTCGACCGGCCGGAGGCGGCACCGGGCGAGGGGCAGCCGATCCCGCCCGGCTGGCACATCGGCTACTTCCTGTCGACGGCACCCACGTCGACGCTGGCGGCGGACGGCCTGCCCATGGGCGCCGGCGTTTTGCCGAAGATCCCGCTGCCGCGGCGCATGTACGCGGGCTCCCGGTTCACTTTCCATGCACCGATCCTGGTCGGCGACCGGCTGCGCCGCGAGATCGAGCTCAAGGACCTGCAGGTGCGCGAAGGCAGCACCGGCACCCTCATCCTCACCACGCAGGTGCGCCGCATCTTCACGCCGCGCGGCCTCGCCGTCACCGAGGAGGCCGACACGGTGTTCCGCGAGGAGGTGAAGGCGGGCGAGAAGAGCGGCATCCCCAAGCGCGACGAGCCGCCCGCGGGTCTGCCCTGGCGCCGGACCATCACGCCGGGTGCCGTGAACCTCTTCCGCTTCTCCGCGCCGACGGGCAATCCGCACCGCATCCACTACGACAAGCCCTACGCCATGGAGGTGGAGG
>DASRDL010000289.1:0-3703 GCA_035652635.1 Hyphomicrobiaceae bacterium
CGTCAGCGACACGCCCTCGTCGATGGCCAGCGTCGAGTCGGGCGCGTGGTAGTCGGCGCTGTGCAGGACGAAGCCGCGCCCGGTCTCCACCGGGCCGCCGACGTGCACGTCCATGCCGTCGATCTCGATGTCGCCGTTGCCCGTGCCGATGCCGAGTTGCTTCAACAGCTCGCGGAAGCTGATGTGCGCAGCGCGCTGATTGACGATGAGGCCCATGGCCCCTTCGGCGGAATGGGCGCACATGTAGATGACCGAACGGGCGAAGCGCTTGTCGGTCATGATGGGCATGGCGATCAGCAGCTGCCCTTCGAGGTAGCCGTCGTCGCGACCCTTGCGCTTTCTCGACATCCGCATCGAGGAACACTAACGCCGGAATGGGGCGGCTGGAAGGGGTCCGGCGAGGGCGATGACGCAATGATCGAGCAGACTTGAATTGCGTTCCCGGACCCATGACTTAACAGTCGGACAGCAAACGAGGTGATCATGCGCACTGCCGGAGCCCGTGCCTGTGCCCTGCCGGTCGCGGCTCTCGTCGCGGTGATGGCAATCGTGCGGCCGGCGGCAGCCGGGCCGGAGCTTGCCTCGCCCTGGACCGAGCTCACCAACGGGCGGGTGCGCCTCATCGGCGGAGCCTCTGCTGCAACGGACGCACGGGCCTACCTCGCCGGCATCGAGATCGGCCTCGCCAGCGGCTGGAAGACCTACTGGCGCACACCGGGCGACGCCGGGGTGCCGCCCACGTTCGAGTGGCAAGGCTCGGCCAACGTGGCGAGCGTGAAGGTGCTCTATCCCGCGCCGTCGCGCCTCGAGGAGCCGGCCGCCCAGACCATCGGCTACAAGGACGGCGTGCTTTTCCCCGTCGTGGTCACGCCGAAGGACGCGAGCCGGCCGGTGGAGCTGGTGCTCGACATCGAGTTCGGCATCTGCCGCGACATCTGCATTCCGGCCCAGGCCAAACTGTCCCTGGCGTTGCCGCCGACCGCGCTTGCGGCCAAGCCGTCGCCGCAGCTGCAGGCGGCACTCGACAGGGTGCCGCGGCCGCGGGCTGCGCGGCGTGCCACGGACCCGCAGCTCAGATCCGCCGCCGCCACCCTGGGCGGGGCGGCGCCGCGCCTCGTCTTCGAGGCGTCCTTCCCGCGCGGCGCCGACAGCGCCGACCTGTTCGTCGAGGCACCCGACGGGCTCTATGTGCCCATGCCGCACCGGATGGCCCATGCCGCCGGCCCTGCGGCTCTCACCGCCGATGCCAATGACGCTCTGGTCCGCTTCGAGGTGGACCTTTCGCGCGCCGGCAATGCGCGCGAGCTCCAGGGCAAGACCTTGACGCTGACGCTCGTCAGTGCCGCCGGCGCGGCAGAAGCCTCCTGGACCGTGCCCTGAGGCTTCCGGCTTGGCTTGGAGCGCGCGAGCGCATAAGTTCAGCCGCGGAATTTCTGAGCGTCCCTCGCGTGAAAGGAACCCACGATGACGATCAAGGTCGGCGACCGGCTGCCGGATTCGACGTTCATGACCATGGGCCCCGATGGCACTCCCAAGCCGATGAAGACCGCCGAGGTGTTCGGCGGCAAGAAAGTTGCCCTGTTCGCCGTGCCGGGTGCCTACACGCCGACCTGCCACAAGCAGCACATGGTAGGCTTCGTTCAGAACTACGACGAGCTGAAGAAGAAGGGCTTCGACATGGTCGCCTGCACGGCGGTCAACGACGTGTTCGTGCTGACGGCCTGGGCCAAGGACTCCAAGGCCGACGGCAAGATCCAGATGCTGGCCGACGGCAGCGCCGAGTTCGCCAAGAAGGTCGGCCTCGACATCGACCTCTCCGCCAGGGGGCTCGGCGTGCGCTCACGGCGCTACTCGATGATCCTCGAGGACGGCGTGGTGAAGGCGCTCAACGTCGAGGAGGGCCCGGGCGTCGACAAGTCGGGCGCCCCGGCGATGTGCGCCATGGCCTGATCGGCCGGCGACTTCGAACCGCACCAGTGACGGCTCGGTTGCGACGTTGGAGGAGGGCGCGGGCTCGCCCCTCCCCGGCGCGCCCATGACATCTTATATTCGCGCATCAGGGGGTCGCCGGGGAGCAGCGCAGCTCGGGAGTTCGCCGCTATGCAGTTGTGGCGCAGGGATCGCAACGTTTCGCTCGTTTCCAATGGGAGCGGCAGCAGCCAGGACGAGGAGCTGCTCGACGCCTATTCGAGCGCCGTCGTCGGCGTCGTCGAGGCCGTGTCGCCGTCGGTCGTGCACGTGCAGGTGCGCGGCGCGCGCCAGGGCCGCATGGCGCAGGGCTCGGGCTCCGGTACGCTCCTGTCGCCCGACGGCATCGTGCTCACCAACAATCACGTGGTGGAGGGCGCAGCCATCATCGAGCTGTCGCTCACCGATGCGCGCCGCTTCCCGGCCCGCATACTCGGCCGCGATCCCGACACCGACATTGCCGTGCTGCGGGCCGAAACCGGCGACCGCCTGCCGGCGGCGCGGCTCGGCAACTCCAAGAAGATCAAGCCCGGCCAGATCGCCATCGCCATCGGCAATCCGCTGGGCTTCGAGTCGACCGTGACGGCGGGCATCGTCAGCGCCGTGGGTCGCTCGCTGCGCGCGCAGAACGGCCGCCTCATCGGCGACGTCATCCAGACCGATGCCGCGCTCAATCCCGGCAACTCGGGCGGGCCGCTCGTCAATTCGCGCGCCGAGGTGATCGGCGTCAACACCGCCGTGATCCTGGGGGCGCAGGGCATCTGCTTCTCGGTTGCCTCCAACACCGCCCAGCACGTGCTGACGCAGATCCTGCAGCACGGCCGCGTGCGGCGGGCGCGGCTCGGCATCGCCGGCGACCAGGTGGCGCTGCCGCAGCGGCTCAAGGTGCGGGCGGGGCTCAATCAGGCCTCGGGCGTGCGCGTGGTGGAAGTCCAGCCCGGCAGCCCGGCGCAGGCGGGCGGGCTCGAGCCGGGCGACGTCATCATCGGCCTCGACGAGCACGTGGTGACGGGCATCGACGACATCGCCCGCATCCTCGACGGCACCCGCATCGACAAGCGCGTGTCGATCCGCATCCTGCACGAGGGCCGGCTCGAGACGATCGAGATCGTACCGACCGAGCGCCTGCCGGAGCGCTGAGGTGCACGCAGGTCGTCCCGGAGGGCGCAGAGCGGCTGCCCGGGATGCAGATCCCTCGGCGGCGAAGGGACGCGACGGCCGGGACGCGATGGTCCCGCGCTTGGTGGCCGGCCATCGCGACAACTGGGGGCGCGGCGGGTACTGATTGTTTACGTTCTTGCGTTTGCAATGCCTTCGCATCCGGAGGCCATTCCCATGTTGAGCCACCTCGTTCCGCGCTACGTCCACGTCCTGCCGTTGATCGCCGGCGCCTCGTTCGCGACGGGCGCCGTGCCGTCCGCCGCCGAACAACGCGAGACGGCCGCCGACATCATCGCCGCGCACATCCGCACACAGGGGTATGCCTGCGACAAGGCGCTGGGTGCGGTGCGCATCCGCAGGGCATCCAGGCCCGATCAGGCGGTGTGGACGCTCCGCTGCAGCAATGCGAGCTATCGCGTGCGTCTGATCCCGAACATGGCGGCCCAGGTCGAGAAGCTGGAGCAGTGAGCCTCCACTTCAGGGGGCCGCGCGCCGCTTCGCCGCCACGCGCTTCTCGATGTCGCGGACGAGGGCGCTGCCGATCGGTGCCTCGGTCTCCACGCCGAGGGATTCG
>DASRDL010000290.1:0-4060 GCA_035652635.1 Hyphomicrobiaceae bacterium
GTCGGCGAGAACCTGCAGGACCACCTGCAGATCCGCTGCGCCTACAAGGTGTCGGGCGTCAAGACCATGAACGAGCGCTTCCAGAGCCTGGTGCAGCGCGCGGGCTTCGCCGCGCAATACCTGCTGCAGCGGCGTGGGCCGATGACCATGGCACCTTCCCAGCTCGGCGCTTTCGTCAAGTCCGACCCGAGCCGCGCCACGCCCGACCTGCAGTACCACATCCAGCCGCTCACCCTGCCCAAGTTCGGCGAGCCGCTCGATCCCTTCCCCGCCTTCACGGCGAGCGTGGCCAACATCCGCCCGACGAGCCGCGGCTGGGTGCGCATCACCTCGCCGAGACCCGACGTGCAGCCCGAGATCCGCCCCAACTACCTCTCCACCGCCGAGGACCGGCACATTGCCGCGCAGTCGGTGCGGGTGACCCGCAACATCATCTCCATGCCGGCGCTGGCCAAGTACCGACCGCAGGAGTTCCGGCCCGGTCTCGAGTTCCGCAGCGACGAGGAGCTGGCGAAGGCCGCCGGCGACATCTCCACCACCATCTTCCACCCCGTCGGCACCTGCCGCATGGGCAGCGACGCTGCGGCAGTGGTGGACCACCGCCTCAAGGTGCGAGGGCTGGAGGGCCTGCGCGTGGCCGATGCCTCCGTCATGCCCACCATCACCTCCGGCAACACCAACTCGCCCACCCTGATGATCGCCGAGAAGGCCGCCGCCATGGTGCTGGAGGACGCTCGGGCTATGTGACCGCGGCGGTCCTCGCGCGGGGCCGTTCGTTATCGGCTATGATGGGATAGTGGTCTGCCCCCGTTGGGGCGCGGAGATCGACATGCGCACCGCCCGACGTGACGTGCTCGCTCTGGTGAGCCTTGCGCTTGCCTGCGTGCTGGCAGTGTCCGCCCGCGCCCAGCCGGTGACCATGGACGACCTGGCGGCGGCGGTGGTGCAGGTGAAGGCCCACATCAACCCGGACGGCCGCACCGCCGAAACCCTCGGGCTCGAGCGCAAGGGCTCGGGCATCGTCATCGGCTCCAACGGGCTGGTGCTCACCATCGGCTACATCATCGTCGAGGCGCATGCGGTGGAGGTGACATCGTCGAGGCGCATGCGGTGGAGGTGACGACCAACGGCGGCCATGCTGTGCCGGCCCAGGTGGTCGGCTACGACCACGAGTCGGGGTTCGGCCTCGTCAGGGCCACCCAGCCCCTCAACGTTCGCCCCATGGCGCTCGGCAAGTCGGCCGCGCTCAAGGAGCGCGATCCGGTGCTGATTGCCAGCGCCGGCGGTGCCGATACGGTGGCCGCCGCGCGCGTGGCGGGCAGGCGTGCTTTCGCCGGCAGCTGGGAGTACCTGCTCGAGGACGCCATCTTCACCGCGCCGCCCTATCCGGCCTGGAGCGGCGCGGCGCTGATCAGCCGCGAGGGCAAGCTCGTCGGCATCGGCTCGCTCATCGTCCGCGACGCCGCCTCGGGCAAGGGCGAGCCCGAGCCCGGCAATATGTTCGTGCCGATCGACCGGCTGGGGCCGATTCTGGCCGATCTGATCTCGGAAGGCCGCTCCCTTGCGCCTTCGCGCCCGTGGCTCGGGCTCACCACCGAGGAGGTGGCGGGCCACCTGGTGGTCTCGCGCGTGGCAGCAGACGGTCCGGCCGAGAAGGCCGGTCTCAAGCGCGGTGACATCATCGTCGGCGTCGGCGGCAAGCCCGCCAAGTCGCTCGCCGATTTCTACCGCATGGTGTGGGCCAAGCGCAGCGCCGGGGCCAGCGTGCCGCTCGATGTGCGTCGTCGGGAGAACGCCGGCATGCCCACCCGCCGCATCGACGTGCAGTCCATGAACCGCATGGACCACCTGAAGCTCAAGTCGACGTTTTGAAGGGGAATAGGGAGTAGGACGCGAACGGATTTCCTCCCTATTCCCTACTCCCTATTCCCTGTCTATCAGATGGGCCAGCATCTTGAAGAAGTTGGTCGGGCCCCAGTAGCCGACGATGCGGCCGACCTCCTGGCCGTCGCGCATCACCACAACGGTCGGCACCGTGTCGATGCGTCCGTTGAGGACCATGCGGTCCATGCTCTCCGATTGCACGTCGACGAAGCGCAGCGGTGCCAGATCGCTGCGCACGCTGGCGCGATACTTGGGCAGCACGTCGCGGCGGAATACCCGGCAGTAGACGCAGTCGGGGTGCTCGAATACCAGCACCTCCAGCGGCGGCGTACGGGCCGTGGCAGCGTCGAGCGCGGCGCGGCCGGGGCCTTGCCAGGCGGCGATGAGCGTCAGTGCGACAGCGAACGCGAACAGCAGGGCACGCATGGGCGCAACTCGTATGCGATTGACGCGCGTTGGCGGCGAGCGCCGCTCCTGCCGACGCTAGGCAACGGCCCGCGGCGACGGAAGAAAAGGCTTTAGAAACCGTAAACTGCGTGCCGAAGCGGGACATCTGCGCAGGAGCGCGCCGACGCGCTGACCGGGTAGCGCAGCAACAGGCGCGGGCGCGCGGGCCCGGCTGCTCGCAGCGCCGCGCGACCGGACGGTTTCGCCTCGCCGGCAGATTCGACCTGACGCGCGGGTATGCTATACTATAACATTGCACCTAGGAGAGGGGCGAGCGGGGTCATGGGCTCAGGAGCAGGACGGATGCGGCGAGCGCGGCTGCGGGTGCTGGGAGCGGTGGCCGGCGCCCTGGCAGGGCTGTCGGCACTGCCGGTGTGGGCAGCACCCCGAGTGGTGGTCACCATCAAGCCGCTGCACGCCCTGGTCGCCCAGGTGATGGCCGGGATCGGCTCGCCCGAGCTGCTCGTGCGTGGGGCTGCGAGCCCTCACAACTATGCGCTGCGGCCATCGGAGACGCGCATGCTGCACGACGCCCAGGTGTTCGTGCGCATGTCGCAGACGCTCGAGCCCTTCACAATCAAGCTGGTGCGGTCGCTGCCGGACACCGTGGAAGTGGTGACGCTCCTGGAGGTACCGCGGCTGACGCTGCTGTCACGCCGCACGCAGGCGACGTTCGAGCAGCACAGCCACGACGGCAAGCCGCACAGCCACCGCGCTCACGGCACGTCCGGGCCCGATGCACTCGATGGCCACGCCTGGCTCGATCCCGACAACGCGGCCGTCATGGTGGAGCGCATTGGTGAGGTGCTGGGCGAGCGCGATCCGGCCAACGCCGCCGCCTACAAGGCGAACGCGGAGGCACTCAAGTCCAGGCTGGCGGCGCTGGCGAGCGACCTGGGGCGCGAGCTGCGGCCGATCGCCGGCCGTCCCTACGTCGTCTTCCACGATGCCTATCAGTACCTGGAGCGCCGCTATGGTCTCAATGCGGTGGGCTCCATCTCCGTCAGCCCGGACGCGCCGGCGAGCGCCAAGCGCCTCACCGAGCTCAGGGCCCGCATCGTGGCGCTCGGCGCCGTGTGTGTGTTTGCCGAGCCGCAGATCGACATGCGGCTCGTCGAGAACCTGATCGAAGGCACGAAGGCGCGGGCGGGCACCCTCGACCCCGAGGGCACCCGGCTGGAGCCGGGGCCGGAGCTTTACTTCACGCTCATGCGCCGTCTGGCGAGCGACCTCAAAGGCTGCCTCGCGCCCCCGGCGCATACGCCTGCGCCGGTGGGGGTGAACGGGTAGGCGATCCCCCCGCCTCTCTCACGCGTCGGCGTCCCGCCAGAGGCGGTCGACGCTCCATGGGCCGCCCCCGGCGGCGGCGAGATAGAGGAAGACGAAGCTGTAGAGCGCGGCGAGTTCGCCCCGGTTCAAGATCGGAAAGAAGCCCGCGGGAGCATGTGCGTAGAAATAGGCGACAGCCGTCATGCCGGAAAGCAGGAAGGCGGAGAGCCGGGTGAGCAGACCAATGACGAGCAGTGCGCCGAAAACGAGCTCGAAGAGTCCGCCCGCGCCGCTCATGGTCATGGGCGAGGCGTTGTTCATCGGGCCGACCGGGAAGTTCAAGTATTTGGTCGTGCCGTGCTGCAGGATCAGCAATCCCGACATGATGCGCAGCACGCTCAGCAGCTGCGCTGTGAAAGGCTTGAGAAAGTCCATCGCCAACCCCCATGCGGCGTCATCG
>DASRDL010000291.1:0-9885 GCA_035652635.1 Hyphomicrobiaceae bacterium
GGAGCGGCGATGGCGAGGCGGTGGAGCATCAACGGTCGGTTCGTGACGCAGCCGCTCACCGGCGTGCAGCGCTACGCCCGTGAGATCGTGACGGCGCTCGACCACTGGCTGGCCGAGGCCCATCCGCTGGCGCGCGGCCTGAGCGTCGAGCTCCTGGTGCCGCCGTCGGCGGCTGGCGACCTGCCGCGGCTGGAGGCGATCCGGGTCCGCTCCGTCGGCCGCCTGCGCGGGCATGCCTGGGAGCAGGTCGAGCTGCCGGCTCACGCACGCGGCGGCCTGCTCAGCCTCTGCAATACCGGCCCGCTGCTGGCGCGGCGGCAAATCGTGTGCCTGCACGACGTCAACACGCGAACGCATCCGCAGAGCTACGCCCTTCCCTTCCGCCTGCTCTATCGCGGGCTCCATCCCGCGCTCGGCCGCACGGCGGCGAGGGTGGCGACGGTATCGCAGCACTCGGCTGCGCAGCTGGCCGCGCTGGGGATCGCCGGGCGCGACAAGATCGCCGTCATTCCCAACGGCTACGAGCACGTGCTCGCCTGGCGCCCGCGCCACAGCGAGATCACGCGCAGCGCGGCGGGGCCCCGCACCGTCGTCGTCCTCGGCAGCCCGGCGCCGCACAAGAACGTCGCGCTCGTGCTCGGCCTGGCCGACAGGCTCGCTGCCGCGGGTCTCACCGTCGCCGTGGTGGGCGAGCGGGATGCGCGTGTGTTCAGGGATGCCGCCGCGCCCGCAGCCGCGGCCGGCAACGTGCTGTGGCTCGGACGATTGCCGGACGACGAGCTCGCGGCCTTGCTGCGCGACTCGCTGTGCCTGGCCTTTCCGTCGCTGGCGGAGGGCTTCGGCATTCCGCCGCTGGAGGCGATGACGCTCGGCTGCCCGGTGGTCGCCTCCGACCGCGCCAGTCTGCCCGAGGTATGCGGCGATGCCGCGCTCTACGCTTCGCCCGAGGATGCCGATGCCTGGCTCGCGAGCTTCCTGCGCCTCGCCGGCGACGAGCGGCTGCGCGCGGACCTCGTCCGGCGCGGCGATGCCAGGGCGCGGCGCTTCAGCTGGCGCGCCTCCGCCGTGCTCTACCTGCAGGCCATGGCCGAGGTCGACGGCATCGCGGCCGTCCCTTCCGCCGCGGGTCAGCTCCGCCGCGCCGCCAGCAGCGCCGCGACGCCGGCCAGCGCCATCAGCGAGAAGGCGCCGTAGGTGATCGGGTAGCTGCCGAGCGCGCGGTAGAGCGTGGCGAACGCCGCCGGCCCGAGAACGATGCCGCTGAAGGTGAACACCAGCACGCCGCCGGTGGCGAGGCCTACCTCCTGCGGCCGGCACGTCCGGGCGATCTCCGCCATCCACAGGCCGTTCCAGCCGACGAGGCAGAAGCCGAAGCCGAACAGCACGAAGGCCAGCGCCCAGGTCGGCCAGGCCGGGGTGGCCGTCGCCAGCACCAGCGCGAACAGCACCGAGCCGCAGCCGTTGGCAGCGAGCAGCTCGAGCCCGTGGCCGACCCGGTCCGCGAGCATGCTCCAGGCAATGCGGCCGACGACACCGCCGATCTGCATGCCCGTTGCCATCTGCCCGGCGGCCACCAGCGGCCAGCCGAAGTCCTGCGCCAGCATGGTGACGAGGAAGGCGAACAGGCAGAGCTGGAAGGAGGCATAGGTCAGGCCCATGACGGCGAGGGCCCTCAGGCGCGGATGGCGCACCACCAGCAGCACCCCTGCCAGCATGTCGCCGGTGACGCGCGTGGTGCGATCGCGATCGGTGTCGAGGCGCCCGCGCATGGCCGCAAGCGGCAGCATGGCAAGCATCAGGAGGCCGGCGCCGACCAGCATGGCCGCCTGCCAGTCGAGCCGCTCGGCCAACGCCGGCAGCAGCAGCGCGACGAGCACGCCGCCGAGCGGCACGCCCGTCTGCTTGAGCGCGAAGATCAGGTTCTGGCGATGGCGCGGCGCGAAGCGGAAGAGGAGATGCGACGCCGCCGGATTGGTGAGGGCGTAGCCGCAGCCGATCAGCACCGAGGCGAGCACGGCGCCCGCGAGCTGCCCGCCGGCCATGGCAACGAGCCCGAGGCCGCCGAGCGCCAGGGCAGCCATGCTGGTGAGCGCCGCGCCCGCCCGACGCACGAACAGCCCGGCGATGCTGGAGAGCGCCGCCGCCGCGACATACACGAAGCTGATCTGATAGCCGACCGCCTCGGCGCCAACCCCGAACGTCTCCGCGGCACGGGTGGCGAGCGTGGGCAGGGCCAGCACGGCAAAGGTCGCCAGCGCCTGCACCAGCGTCACCATGACGAGCAGCGCCGCCAGAAGCTGCGGAGAAAGACCCGCGGTCACCGCGGCGGGGTAGGGCTCGTCCCGGCTCCTCGTCACCTTCACGTCATCCACAGGGCGCCGGTCACATCGTAGCAGGCGCCGGTGACGTAGGCGGCCTCGTCGGAGGCGAGGAACGCCACCACCTTGGCGACGTCTTCGGGCGTGCCGATGCGGCCGATCGGGATCGACTTCGCCCGCTCCGCCGCGCGCGGCAGGCCGGCCGCCTCGGAGGTGGCATCGAGCGCCTCGCGCATCGGTGTGCCGCCGATGAGGCCGGGGCACACCGCGTTGACGCGGACCCCGTAGGGCGCCACCTCCGGGGCCAGCGACTGCGTCATGCCGACCACGGCGAACTTGGTGGCCGCATAGGCGCTGAAGGCCGGGTGGCCGCGCCGCCCGAGCCAGGAGGCGAGGTTGACCACGGCGCCGGCGCGGCGCTCCACCATGCCCGGCACCACGGCGCGCGTGACGTTGAACACGCCGTCGACGTTGACGGCGAAGGTGTCGCGCCAGTCCTTGTCCGAGATCGAGAGCAGCGAGCCGAGCCGGGCGATGCCGGCGTTGTTGACCAGGATGTCGATCGGCCCGCCCTGGCCCGCGAGCGCGGCCACCGCCGCCCGCACGGACGCGGCATCCGAGACGTCGCCGGTTGCCGACGCCGCCGCGCGGCCGAGCGCGCGGACCTCGCCGGAGGTGGCCTCCGCACCCCGGCCGTCGACGTCGATGATGGCGATGTCGCACCCCTCGCGCGCGAGCTTCAGCGCAATGGCACGGCCGATGCCCGCCGCCCCGCCGGTGATGAGAGCCCGCTTGCCCTCGAGCCCTTCCATGGCCGCCTCGCTCGTCTCTGTGCGCTCAGGCCCTGTCCTTGACCCAGGCCAGGATGTGCTGGGCCACGCCCACCAGCTCGCCCTTCTGGTTGACGACCTTGATCTCGCTGCGCGAGCGGCGCTTGACCGGGTCCACCTCGGTGATGGTGTAGGTGAGGGTGAGGGTGTCGCCGATGAAGACGGGGCCCAGGAAGCGCACCCGGTCGTAGCCGAGCGATACCGGCGTCTCGTCGCCGGCGGTGCCCTGGCACTTCTCGATCATCATGCTCGAGCAGGTGGAGGCATAGCCGATCAGCAGAGCGCCGTGGGCGATGCGCCGCCCGTATTTGGAGCGGGCCATGTACTGCTCGTTGACGTGGTTGACGGCGAAGTCGCCGGTGATGCCGGCGAACAAGTAGATGTCGGTCTCGCCGACGGTCTTGGCGAAAGTCACGCTGTCGCCCGGCTTGACGTAGAAGGCACTCATACGCGGGTTTCTCCTCGGTTCAGGACGTCCAGTTCGCTCAGCCCCCGCCCAGCACGACGACCTTGTCGCGCGCGAGCGCGGCGATCTCCTCGGCGCCCAGTCCCAACTCGCCCAGCACCTCGGCGGTCTGGGCGCCCAGCGGCTGCGGGGCGAGCCGCACGCCCGCCGCCGCGCCGTCGTAGAGCACCGGGTGGTTGAGGAGCGTCACCGGCGCCCCGGTATCGCCCGCTCCGTCCACCGTCACCAGCGAGGCCATGTGCCTGACCTGGGGGTCGTCGACGATCTCGGCATAGCCTTGCACGGGCGCGTGCCAGATGCCCAGCGGCTGCAGGCGCGCCACCCATGCCGCGGTGGTCGCCGTCGCGAGCCTCTTGGCGATCAGCCCGGCGATCTCGTCCCGCTTGGTCCAGGTGTCCTTCGGCGCGTAGTCGGCGAGCCGCGGCTCACCCAAGGCCTCGGCCAGGGAGGCCAGGGCGGAGAGCGAGATCACCAGGTGACTGTCGGCCGTGGCGTAGACGCCGTAGGGCGCCGCATAATGCCAGCCGGCGACATGGGCGTGCGCCTGCACCGACTTGGGGCGCGTGGCGGCGTTGAGCCAGGCCACCAGCGGCTCGGCCTGCAGGTCGAGCGCCGCCTGCATCAGGCTCGCATCGACACGACAGCCCCGCCCGGTGCGCTGCCGGCGCACGATGGCCGCCAGGATGCCGAGTGCGAACAGCGCCGCGCCGTGGTGGTCGACGACGGAGGTGCCCACCGGGCGCGGGCCCGTCGCGGGCTGGCCGGTGATCGCCATCAGCCCGAACAGGGCCTGCGCCAACAGGTCCTGGCCGGGCTTCTCGACGTAGGGGCCGCTCGGCCCATAGCCCGAGGCCGAAGCGTAGATGAGGCTCGGCTTGCGCGCCTTCAGCGCCTCGTAGCCCAGACCCAGCTTCTCCATCACGCCGGGACGGAAATTCTCCGCCACCACGTCGGCGGTGTCGATGAGGCGCAGCGCGAGCTCCCGGCCCTTCTGTGACTTGAGGTCGATGGCGACGTTGCGCTTGTTCCGGTTGGCGCACAAATGCAGCATGCTCTGGCCGTCGTGCCACAGGTCGCCGCCACTCCAGTGGCGCTGCCAGGCGCCGTCGGCGCCCTCCACCGCGATCACGTCGGCGCCGAGATCGCCCAGCGCCTGGATGCCCAGCGGCCCGAGCAGGAAGTGGTTGAAGCTGACGACGCGGATGCCGCTCAAGAGATCGAGCATGCGGAGCTCCTCGCTTCCCCCGCGCCGCCTGCGGGTGGCGGACCGACCGTGAGGTGACGGTGCCGGACGGGTTGAGCGAAGTTCGCACGGGTGCGAGACGGGCGGAAGCCCGCGAGCGCGCGGCCCGTCTGTCGGGGGTGCATGGCGCGCAGGCCGGCCGCGCGAGGCGCGCCGGGGGTCAGAGCGAGGAGCCGACCACCAGAGTCCAGAAGGTCTTGAACTCGGTCTTGGGGTCGACCACGAGGGCTATCCCCATGTGCTCGATGTCGGTGAGCAGCAGGTTCTTGTTGTGCCCCGGGCTCGCCTTCCAGCCCTTCAGCACCTCTTCCATGCTGGCCTGGCCCGTGCCGACGTTCTCGGCGGCCACCTTGGCGTTGTAGCCGGCGCGCTTGACCCGGTCCCACGGGTTGGAGCCGTCGGAGCCGTAGTGGGAGATGCGGTCCCACTTGGCGAGGTCGCGCGAATGGGCCTTGGCGGCTTCGGTCAGGGCGGGGTGGAGCTTGAGCGGCTTGAGGCCCTTCTCCCTCCGGTAGGCGTTGACGAGATCGCGGGCCTGATCCGGGTCGAGACGGGTGGCGCTGTAGTTGCGGTCCGCGAGGGCGCCGGCCGGGGCCCGCTCGAACGTGCCCTTGGGGATGTGGTCCTCGTTGCTCGCCACGCGCTTGTCGGCGGTGCTGCCGGTGGCGGTCGGCGTGTCGCGGACGCTGCTGGAGGGAAGCGCCGTCGTCGGCTGCTCCGAGCTGGCAAAGCCGGCCGACAGCGACGAGGAGTTGGCCATGCTGCACCCGCCGAGCAGGAGGCCGACGAGCGCGGGCACCAGTACGCGATACATGAGTACTCTCCGGCCTTGGAGCGCGGGGTCGGACCAGAATGGCGCCAACCCGTTAACCCCCCGTTAACGCTACGCGGCACGCCCGATATGCCCAATGGTCCGGCGTCGCCCGACCGCGGCCCGCGCCGCTTGGGTTGCACACACCCCGCGCCGCGGGCGACGGCCCGCGAGCGGAGGAATGGCCGGATCGGCTTGCCGATCGGTGTGCCCGCAAGTCGTGTGATCCCACCCTCCAAATGCGACACGAGTTGGGCCGAACGGGGGCTTTCGTCGGCCGCCGGATCGGTTCGCGGGTGGGCACGTCCGCGCCGGTGATCTTCGTCAAGTCCTTGGCGTCTTGGCCGAAATTATTCAAGATGCAGCCGAAGCCTCCCGGTGATTCGCGCGTCCGGTCCGGCTCGCGACGTTTCACCCGTCCGCGCCCTGTCGGCGCGCGACCCTCATCACGGCATGGGAGGCCGCAGATCCCGTGACGTCCGCAGCTCTGGAGAGGCCGGCCGCGACCGGCGCGCTCGACCCCGACCGCCTGCGCGCGGTCCTGCTGGTGCGCGTCGCCGGTGCCGCCGATGGGCTGACCCTCGCAGGCCTGGCGGACGAGCTGGCGCCCCTTGCAATCCATCGCCTCACGCCCGCCCAGTGGCGCACACTCGCGGCCCGAGAGATCGAGGCGCTGGTCGGTGCCGGCCTGATCGAGGGCGCTCCCGGCGGGCGCATCGCCGCGACGCCGGCCGGCGTTGCCCGCGCCGCCATCTTCGTCGGTGCCAAGGGCAGCCTGCCGCGCTCGTGGCCGCATCTTCACGACGTGCGTCTCGTCGCCAAGGCGCTGGGATTGGAACGCGAGCCGGCAAAGCGCCTTGCCGCTCTCGCCACGCCGGACGGGCTGCGCGCGGCCATCGTCCAGCGCGCCTTCGGCCTCAAGATCAAGGGCACGGCGACGCCGTCACGGCTGCGCGGGGCGCTGGCGGCGACGGCGCTCGAGCGCGCCTTCGGCAACCAGATCAAGGCCGGGCTCACGGGCAAGCTCGGGCTGTCGGCCAAGGCCGGCCGGCTGCTCGCCGCCCAGCTCGCCAGGAAGCCGCGCGACTTCGGCACCGACGCCCGCCTCGTTGCCGCGCTGGCCGCCGAGCAGGTCGGGGCGGCTCGGGCCGACCTCGCCTCGCTGCGCCTTGCCGTGCTGCGCCGCTATCTCGACGGCGAGACCCGCGCGACGCCTCCCGCGCGCCCGCCCGCCAAGGTCGCCCCCCTGCGGCCGCGCGTGGCGGCGACGCCTCCCTCGCAGCCGGCGCCGCTGCAACCGTCGGCGCGGCCCGGGCTTGCCGGGTTCGCCGAGGAAGTGCGCCGCCATGCGTCCGCGTGCGCGGAGGGCTGGCCCGGCAATCGCAAGGCCTACATCAGCCACGTGTGGCACGCCCTGCGCCAGAGGCGCTCCGACTGGGGGCTCTCCGAGATCGAGTTCAAGTGCATGCTCGCCGAGGCACACCGCGCCGGCAGCCTCGCACTGGCCCACGCCGACTTGAAGGACAACAGCAACATCAGGGAACTGCAGGACTCGGCCGTCGTCTACAAGAACGCCGTCTTTCACTTCGTCCGGGTCGACGGCTGATGCCGTTCACCCTCGCGCCCAATCGAGGTTTCATGCGCTTCGAGGCCAACATCGCGCCGCAGGCCGACCGGCTGTCCGCCGCCTTCGAGCACTCCATCACCTGGGAGGACGACCTGTGGCGGGCCGACCCCGTCGACGTCGAGGTGATCCACGCGCCGGCGCGGCAGAAGTTCGCCGACCTGCTCGATGCCGTCACGTCCGAGCGCGCCTCGGCGGGGCAGTCGCGCATCCTGCTGTTCCACGGCCAATCCGGCGCCGGCAAGACCCACCTGATCCGCGCCCTGCGCACCAGCGCCCACCGCGCCGGCAAGGCCTACTTCGGCTACGCGCAGATGACGCCGGACGTGGCCAACTACGCCGACTACTTCCTGCGCCGCCTGGTCGGCTCGCTGGAGAAGCCCTATGACCCCGACCATGGCGGCGAGAGCGGGCTTGCCCGCCTCACCGCGCGCCTGGTGAGCGACAAGGGTGTGCTCGACCCGGCGGCGCTCGAGAAGCTGCGCGAGGCCAAGCTCAGCGATCGCGAGCTCGCCAAGATGGTAACGGCGCTGGCCGACCAGGTCGTCGCCGCGCCGAAGCTCGCCGACCAGTCGCTCGACATCAACATCGTGCGCGCGCTGCTCTACCTGCAGCGCGCGGATCCGCGCATCGACCAGCGCGTGCGCCAATACCTGTGCGGCCGGCAGCTGGCCGACCTGTCGGCGGAGGCGGTGGCGGCGCTCGACCCCAACACCGGCGAGGGCCGCGCCTTCGAGCTGATCGAGGCGCTCGGCCGGCTGATGTGGATCGTCGACGGCGCGGCGCTGGTGTTCTGCATCGATCAGGTGGAGGACCTGCGCTTCTTCGACGACTACCAGGAGCGTTTCCAGAAGGCGGCGCGCGACCTGATCCAGATCGCCAACCGGGTGCCGACCTCCATCGTCATCGTCTCCTGCCTCGGCGACTTCTACGGCAAGGTGCGCGAGGTGCTGGCGCAGTCCTACATCGACCGCATCGAGAAGGCGGGCCCCGTGCCGCTGATCGAGACGCGCACCGCCGAGGAGGCGCGCCTCATCATCGAGAAGCGGCTCGCTGCCGAGGGCGCCGACGGGCTGCCGGGCGATCCGGCGGCCCATTTCCGCCCGCAGTTCTTCGAGGAGTTCGGCGGCCTCTCGACGCGCCGCATCCTCGAGCTCGCGCAGGCGCGGGTGCGGGGCGGCGCGCCGGCGGGCGGCGGCGCCGGGCGCCAGGAGCCGGCGGAGAAGGGCGGCTTCATCTCCACGCTGGCCGCCGCGCTGGGCTTCGGCCTCGGCGGCTCGGGCGAAGAAGACGATGCCGCGCCGGCGATCGACTACCGCGAGGCCTGGGAGCGCTTCGCCGCGCAGTCGGAGGCCGAGGTCCCTCTCGACGACCAGGGTCTGCTCGACGTGCTCACCGGCGCGCTGTCGCTGGCGCGCGAGGAGTGGGGCCGGGCCATCGCCCTCACGGTACGTCCGCTCGATGTGTCCGAGGACCTCGCCGCCGTCGACCTGAGCCTGCGGCACGAGCGCGGTTTCTCGGCCGAGGCGCGCGTGTTCCTCTGCAACCGGCCCACGCAAGGCGGCGGCTTCAAGCGCCAGATCGACCGGCTGCTGCCGGCCATGATGGGCAAGAACTGCTTCATGTTGCGGGCGAGCGACTTCCCGCCCAACAAGAAGAATCAGACGGCGCAGGCCTTCCGCAAGTTCCGGGAGGTGGGCGGCCGCTCCCTGCTCGTGCCGATCAGCGACTGGGAGCGCATGATGATGGTGCGCGAGTTCCACGCCCAGCACCGCCACGATCCGGGCTTCGCCGACTGGTTCGAGGGCGCCAGGCTGCTGTCGGGCATCCCCGCGCTCGCCCAGATCCTGCGCCTCGATCTGCTCGGCGCGGGCGTCGCCTCCAAGCCGGTCGCGCTCCCCGCTTCCGTGGAGGCTGCACAGACGGTGCCGGCGGCACCGGAAGAGAAGGAGTTGCCCCTGTCCGTCCTGCTCGACGAGGCCGGGGATGCCGCGGGCAGCATCCTGGCCGGGCGCGGGATACGCACCAACAAGAGCATCACCCTCAACAAGGGCGTGCTCAAGCGCCACGCCGCAGTGCTCGGCGGCTCGGGGTCCGGCAAGACCACCCTGGCGCTGTGCATCATCGAGCAACTGCTGCTGCGCGGCACGCCCGCCGTGCTGATCGACCGCAAGGGCGACCTGTGCTCCTACGCCAACCCGGAGGTGTGGCGCGCCCTCGAGGGCGAGCTCGGCGAGCGACGTGGCGAGCGCGAAAAGCTCGCCGACTCCATCGACGTCGCCGTCTATACGCCCGGCCGCGCCTCGGGCCGGCCGATCTCTATCACGCTGCTCCCCAACGGCATCAACGAGCTGCCCGAGCAGGAGCAGCAGCTGCTCGCCAACCTGTCGGCGGCGGCGCTGGGCGACATGCTGCACCTGAAGAACTCGGCCACGCACCAGAAACAGTCGGGCACGCTGTCGGTCGCCCTGCGCATCCTCGGCGGCCGCTTCAGCAAGGAGGTGACGCTCGCCGACCTCATCAATCTGCTGGAGGAGGAGGACCCCGAGCTCACCGAGCTCACCCAGCGCATGGACCCCTCGGGCCGCATCCG